>CAZMVM010000208.1:0-5510 GCA_964569785.1 uncultured Pigmentiphaga sp.
CATATCATGTTGTTTGATGAGGTAACTTCGGCCCTTGATCCAGAACTCGTGGGCGGCATCCTCGAGATTATGCAAGATCTTGCCCGGCAACGAACCATGACGATGCTCATCGTGACCCATCAAATGTCGTTTGCCGAGCGCTCCTCCGACCGCACGCTGTTTTTTGACCAAGGGCAAATTATTGAGGATGCGCCCTCTGCCGAGCTCTTCAAGAACCCGCAGCATGAGCGAACAAAAGCGTTCCTGGAAGCTGTGATCGAGGCACTTTAGTTCACTCTATTTCGTTCACCTTGCTTCCCGGTCTACGCCGCTGGCGTCGACCGACAGCGTGGAAGCCTGCGGCTAAATGCGCCCGGTACTGCCGAATCCACCCGCTCCGCGCTCGGTTTCCTGGAAATCATTCACGACATTAAACGCTGCCTGTTGTATGGGCACGATGACTAACTGTGCAAGCCGCTCAAATGGATTAAGCGTGAACTCTTCTTTCCCACGATTCCAGGCAGACACCATCAGTTCGCCTTGATAGTCGGAATCAATGAGACCGACGAGGTTCCCTAGCACGAGGCCATGCTTGTGACCAAGTCCGGATCGGGGGAGGATCAAGGCCGCATATTGCGGATTCCCAATGTGGATGGCGAGACCGGTTCGCACCAAGTGAGTGTCGCCCGGTTGAAGTGTAAGCGGCTCATCGATGCAGGCACGCAAGTCCAAACCGGCCGCACCGGGGCTGGCGTAAGTAGGTAAATACTCTCGCATGCGAGCATCCAGAATCTTCAGGTCAATTTTCATGTCGGGAGATCATTCGAACGGTTGTAACTAGAGGGTGCACAGACGACGGGACTTTACCTTTTCGTATGGCGCTGCCGTTCGGCTTTGACCGTTTGGCTCTAAGCGGGGATGCTAACGGTTGTTGCGGCAAGAGCTCCGAGTGCAACCGGGCCGCAATGGAGCGGGCGGGTTCCAGCCCGCTGCCCAAGCCCTCATGTTTTCGTCAGGTTAAGCGTTGGAAACCGCCACACGCCGCGCGATTTCCTCGATCAAGCGGCGCGCTGCTGCTAGTTTAGGGAGGCGCGGTAAAGGATGACAGCCAGCATCGTCGAATAGCAATAGCTCGGTTTCGTCAGCGCCCAACGCATCTTGAGCTAAATTTCCAACAAGTAGCGGCAGCTTCTTGCGTTGTCGTTTGTCTTCGGCGTGTCGTTCGAGATCGTCAGTTTCCGCGGCAAATCCGACGCAAAAGGGGGCGTCGGGACGGCTCGCTACAGTGGCAAGAATGTCGGGGTTCGGCTCGAGTTCCAGCGTGGGGGCTGTCTTGCTCGATTGTTTTTTCAGCTTGCTATGACTGGCGTTCTTCACACGCCAATCGGCGACAGCAGCGACCGCCACAAATATATCGACGCCAGCCAAGTGGGCCTGCACGGCCTCCAGCATATCGTTGGCAGTGCGGACATTAATTCGTTCGACGCCCCACGGAGTCGGTAATGCGGTAGGTCCCGACACCAACAACACGTGCGCTCCCGCCTCGGCTGCTGCCCGCGCTAATGCATAGCCCATCTTGCCAGAGGATAAGTTGGTTAAAACGCGTACGGGATCGATCGGCTCGGACGTTGGGCCGGCCGTTAGCAGGACGCGTTTGCCTGCCAGCAGTTTAGGCTGGAAAAAACTGCTGAGCTCAGCCAGGATTTGATCAGGCTCTAGCATCCGTCCATCGCCTGTTTCACCGCAGGCCTGGGCGCCCGCGCCGGGGCCAAAAACGCCTATACCGTCAGCGCGTAATTGGGTCACATTTCGCTGCGTTGCGGGGTTCAGCCACATCTCGACATTCATGGCGGGAACCACGATCAGGGGACAGGCCCGAGCCAGACATAGGGTGCTGGCCAGGTCGTCAGCCGCGCCGTGGGCGAGTTTGAACATGAAGTCGGCACTGGCCGGGGCCACAACGATGGCATCTGCGCCGCGGCTTATATTGATGTGAGCCATGTTGTTGTCCGGACGAGCATCCCAGGCGTCGACGTAAACATGGCGTCCGGAAAGTGCCTGCATAGTAACGGGCGTAATGAAGCGGGTGGCAGCCTCGGTCATGACAACGTCAACGGTTGCGCCGTTGTCTTGCAACCGTCGAACGAGCTCGGCAATCTTGTAGCAGGCGATGCCGCCCGTCATGACAACGACAAAACGTTTGTTGGCAAAATCGGCGCGAGGCGTCATAATTGAGCGGGTCCCCAATTTAGCTTTGATTGGTGGTGTTGCGCTGCTGGCGGGCGTCACGAAGGCGCAGCAATTCGTCGAAGATCAACAGAATGGCGCCAAGGGTAATGGCAATGTCAGCAATGTTGAATGCCGGAAAATACCATTGGTTCCAGTAGAGCAACAGGAAATCGATTACGTGCCCGTACACGATGCGATCAAGCACATTACCCAACGCACCGCCCAGAATCAAACTTAGGGCCAGGCAGAATCTGGGTTCGCGGGCGTTCCGTCGTAGCAGCCACACAATAAATACAGATGCTGTCAGGCCCAAGCCCGTAAATAGCCATCGTTGCCAGCCATCCTGTCCAGCAAGAAAGCTGAAAGCAGCGCCACGGTTGTACACCAACGTGAAATCAAAAAACGGGAGCACGGCCAGGCGCTCGCCATAGTTGAGCCAGAAATCGAAGGCAATTTTGGTGCCCTGATCGATCAGCACAATGCACGCGGCTAGAACCAGCCACACCCCCCAGCGGGGGTGCGACTGCTCAGAGGCGAAAGGGGCGGGGCTCATGATCCGGCCCCACTAAGCGGCAGTACGTGATTCGCCTGCACCAAACAAATTACTAACGCAGCGGCCGCAGATTTCGGGGTGTTCGTCATCGCTCCCCACATCGTCGCGCCAGTGCCAGCAGCGCTCGCACTTGTCATGTGATGAGGGAGTGACTTCTACGCGTAGCTCGCCATCGCTAGGGTGTACGGTTGCGCGCGAAACAATCAGAACGAAGCGCAAGTCGTCCCCCAAACTAGTAAGCAATTCGAGGTCGTCTCCACTGGCGTAGAGGTCTACTTCTGCCTGCAACGATGACCCGATTCCGCCTGCGCTACGCACGTCCTCGAGCCGGCGCGTAACCTCTGCACGAAGTGCACGTAAACGGCTCCAGCGGCTCAGCAACGCATCCGCCTGATTGGGCTGGGGTACCTCATGGAACAGTTCGGTGAAAATAGTGGGGGAGTCATGGTCGGGACCATGCGGCAATACTGCCCAGGCCTCTTCAGCTGTAAACGACAACACCGGGGCCATCAGTTTCAGCAAGGTTTGCGTGATATGCCAAAGTGCGGTCTGCGCCGAGCGGCGGGCATGGCTGTCGGCAGCCGTCGTGTACAGACGGTCTTTAAGAATGTCTAGGTAAAAGGCTCCCAGATCTTCTGAGCAGAATGTCTGCAAACGTGCAACCGCGGGGTGAAACTCGTAGCGGTCGTAATAGCGCCGAACTTCCTCTTGCATCGCCGCGGTCATGACCAGCGCGTAACGGTCGATTTCGAGCATGTCGTCGAGCGCGACGCTTTGCTTTGCGAACGAAAAATCGCTGACATTGGCCAACAAGAAACGCAACGTGTTACGAATGCGGCGATAGCTTTCAACGACGCGCTTCAGGATTTCATCCGAGATCGAGAGCTCGCCGGAGTAGTCGGTGCTGGCCACCCACAAACGCAAGATTTCCGCGCCCAGGGTATCAGAGACCTTTTGAGGGGCAATCACGTTGCCCTGCGACTTGCTCATTTTTCGACCCTGTCCGTCGACGACGAAACCGTGGGTCAGCAATGCTTTGTAGGGCGCACGACCATACATCATGCAGCTGGTCAGTAACGACGAGTGAAACCAGCCACGGTGTTGGTCCGAACCTTCGAGGTAGAGATCGGCGGGCCAGGCTAACTCGGCGCCATGCGAGCCGTGCCCATCTCCCACGCCTTCGCCTGCTGGACCACCCAACACTGTCGTGTGCGTGGTACCCGAGTCGAACCACACGTCAAGGGTGTCTCGGTTCTTCTCGTAAAGGTCGGCCTCATCCCCCAGGAGCTCACGCGGGTCGAGCGTTTGCCAAGCTTCGATGCCGCCTTCTTCAATCCGCTTGGCAACTTCTTCGAGCAGCTCGAGCGTGCGCGGGTGGAGTTCGCCGGTTTCTTTATGAACGAAGAAGGCCATAGGGACGCCCCATTGCCGCTGGCGCGAGAGAGTCCAGTCGGGGCGACCCGCAATCATGGCGGCAAGTCGGGCCTTGCCCCAGGCGGGATAAAAGCGAGTGGCTTCAACCCCGGCCATGGCGAGCTCGCGCAGAGTCGGGCCTTCTTTGGGTGTGACATCCATGCCCGCAAACCATTGGGTGGTCGCGCGGTAGATCACCGGTGTTTTATGCCGCCAGCAATGCATGTAGCTGTGCGAGAGCTTCTCCATTTTAAGGAGGGTACCTACCGAGCGCAGCGCTTCGACAATTTTCGGGTTGGCGTCCCAGATCGACAGCCCGCCAAATGCGGGCAGCCAGGAAGCATAACGTCCGTCGCCCATGACTGGGTTGATGATGTCGTCGTCGGCCAAGCCGTGCTCTTTGCACGACAGGAAGTCTTCAACACCGTAGGCTGGAGAAGAGTGCACAACCCCCGTACCAGTATCTAAGGTCACGTACTCACCGAGGTACACCGGGGCGCGACGGTCGTACCCGGCGTCGAACTTAGCGAGGGGATGCTGAAACTCGATACGATCCAAGGCAGCCCCTTGACAGGTGGCGATCACCTTGCCGGACAGTTGCCAGCTTTCGAGGCAGGCTTCGACCCGCTCGTGGGCGAGAATCAGCAACGGACCCGTCGCCGGCGCAGGCTCGACTGCGACCAAGGCGTATTCAATCTCAGGGTGTAAGTTCAGCGCCTGGTTCGCCGGCAGGGTCCAGGGTGTGGTGGTCCAGATGACGATGGCGCCATCACCAGGGAGCGCATCAAGCCCAAACGCGCGGGCGACCGCATCTGGCTGGGCGATAGGAAATGCAACATCGACGGCAGGATCGACGCGATCGGCATACTCGACTTCGGCTTCAGCCAGCGCCGAACCGCAGTCAAAGCACCAGTTGACCGGCTTCAGCCCACGAAAAACGAAGCCCTTTTCCATAATGCACGCAAGCACGCGCAGCTCGTCGGCTTCGTTGCGGTGATTCATCGTGAGATAAGGGTTGTCCCAATCCCCAAGGACCCCGAGGCGCTTGAAGTCGCGCCGCTGCCGATCGATTTGCTCGGTTGCATAGGCACGCGCTTTCGCTTGCACCTCATTAACCGGCAGGTTCTTGCCGAATTGTTTTTCAATTTGAATTTCGATCGGCATGCCGTGACAGTCCCAGCCCGGCACGTAGTGCGCGTCAAAACCCGCCATATTGCGGGACTTGACGATGATGTCCTTCAAGATTTTGTTGACTGCGTGACCGATATGGATGTCGCCGTTGGCGTAGGGTGGGCCGTCGTGCAGCACAAAGCGGGGTCGGCCAGCGCTGGCACGG
>CAZMVM010000209.1:0-5415 GCA_964569785.1 uncultured Pigmentiphaga sp.
GCGATGAGGCACGGGATGCAGAAGTGTTCATCAATAATTCGGGCGGACGCGAAATGAAGGTATATAAAAGAAACTGGCTCTACAAAAGGCGCGCGCCAAAGAGCAGCAGGGCAAACGTGATCAACAGTGCCAGGGCAGTGTAGGAAATAACTCGAAATGGCATGTAGTCGTCGATGCCGATACGGATCAGCACACCCCGGAGGAGAACGCTACCCACAATGCCGAAAACCAGAAACAGCATCCACGAAGGAAAGTACGATCCGGTAATTTCAACCGCAGGTGCGTGCTCTGCGTGGGAGGCACCTGCCAGCATCAGCATGACAAAAAACGTGCTCGGCCCACGCAGGCGCCGGGCGGCCGCACGCCGGTACGCTCGATTGGCATCGGCGAGAAGCGGAACGGGCGTCGTACGACTAAGAATTTGCTTCATTGGCGCCCTCTGTAACATGCATAGAGTGTGTGGATACTAGCCTTGTTGTTGGGTGTTTTGGCCCAAATGTACGCGATTCCAATGGAAGGCGCCTTTGCAAGAGTCGGCGACAAGAAGCGTATCGACGTGCCAACGCGCGAAGGTTTACAAAGCACTTCGCAGGTATTGACCAAGCGTCAGCATTGCTGGCCCGTGCGCTCACACTTAGTAGATTTGCAGCTTCAGTCGCACGCGCGGCCTTCGTAGTTGTTCTGAACCCTTCGCTTGTACCGTCCCGTAAAGATCCCTTCCGATCGCGCGGCACTCTACCTAGAGCCTGATCGGTTACGTGACTTAGCGAGGCCACATGCATGGCCTTCACGTGCACACCAAAGCCATGATTGCGTATCCCTTGCCTATTTTTGCCTAAGGGGTTGTACTGGAAAAAGCGTGCTAGTAATGGGCCAACGTGGCAACCTGACGCTGCTGTTACATGAACCTGTGCAGGACGAAGTCGCGGCCTGCACCAGGCCTGGTAATACGACATGAAGCTGGCACCCCCTCCTCCGAACGCTACCTACAAATGCCATCAAAAAGACTAGCCCTGGCGTTCCCGCAAACGCGGGTGAAAATACCCCCAGCTTGCGAGTATAGCAAGAAGCCCAAAGAGGCACTACTTACATATACACATTCAAGTTCCAACAATAGAATTAGCAGCTCGCCGCGCCCAAACAATCGCGTTGAGAGTCCCGCTAGGACGGGTCTGCTCGCGTCGACTACACCGGTGCTCACTGCCGCGGTACACGGGGCGACTCATGGACGTGCGCTAGGGGGCTCCCTTCCATTCGGGACAATCAGCATTCTGCGCGCAAGGGAACCGATGGCAGCGTGGCGTATTGTAGGTGGATCATGGGAATGCGTTGCGGGCAGAACGATAGCATTGCCGCATAGTGAACGCTGTGGTGAGCATCAAACTCAGTTGCTGAAAAGCCTTTGGTTCTTGTTGGAACAAAACCAGTCAATCACAACGCCCCGCTTTTCAACGCCCCTTGGTTTGCATAAAAAAGGGTTGCACGTGCTGAATGCACGGCAACCCTTGATTAAACGCTCTTACTGATGCAGCGAACTTGCGCTGCTGCACTGCAAGCCACTGCCGCCGCGAAGGCCTTGGCAAATTTTGGGACCGCTGCGCCTTACGAGCTTGCCCGCTCCTGCAATATTGCCACCGCGGGCAGTGTTTTTCCTTCGAGAAACTCGAGAAAGGCACCGCCGCCCGTCGAGATGTAGCCGATTTTCTCTGCCACACCGTACTTTGCGATGGCCGCCAGGGTATCGCCGCCTCCGGCAATGGAAAATCCGTCAGATTGGGCAATCGCTCGTGCGAGGGTCTCCGTGCCCTGCCCGAAAGCGTCAAACTCGAACACGCCCACCGGGCCATTCCATACAATCGTGCCGGCTCGCAAAACCATCTCTGCCAGTCGTTGAGCGGTTTTGGGCCCGATATCCAGAATGAGATCGTCAGCCTCGACGTCGGTGGCTGCCTTTACCGTCGCGGTTGCATCGGCCGAGAATTCCTTCGCACATACGACGTCTTCGGGAATTGGGACCTCTGCACCGCGTTGACGCATCAGTTCGATGAGCGCTTTGGCTTCATCGACCTGCCCCGGCTCGGCCAAGGATTTGCCGATGGGCAAGCCCGCAGCCAGCATGAAGGTGTTGGCGATCCCGCCACCAACAATCAGCTGATCAACCTTATCGGCCAACGACCGCAAGACGCTAAGCTTGGTGGACACTTTGGCACCGCCCACGATGGCCACCATGGGACGTTGCGGTGATTCCAGCGCTCTGCCCAAAGCTTCAAGCTCCGCGGCCAGCAAGGGGCCAGCGCACACTTGCGGCGCGAATTGTGCCATGCCGTGGGTCGTCGCTTCCGCCCGATGCGCTGTACCAAACGCATCGTTGACATAGACGTCGCACAAAGCAGCCATCTTGCGTGCAAGCGTCTCGTCGTTCTTACGTTCGCCCACATTGCCACGGCAATTTTCCAGCAAGACAACCTGTCCGGGCTGTACCTCGACACCGTCAACCCAATTCGTCTTGAGGGTTACGGGCTGTCCAAGCAGCTCGGACAAGCGCTCCGCCACCGGGGCGAGAGTGTCTTTGGGGGTAAGCTGACCTTCCGTAGGACGCCCCAGATGCGAGGTGACCATCACTGCCGCGCCCGCCTCGAGCGCCATGCGCAGGGCCGGCACTGACGCCTTGATCCGCGTGTCTTCAGTGATGTTGCCCTCATCATCCTGCGGGACGTTGAGGTCGGCGCGGATGAACACGCGCTTGCCCTTCAACGTGCCGCTGGCTGCCAGCTGCTGTAGCGTGAGAATCTGCATAGCTGGTACGGGTTACTTGGCGTTGACGAGCGCAACCGTGGTATCGAGCATGCGGTTCGAGAACCCCCACTCGTTGTCGTACCAGCTGGACACCTTCACCAGCCGGCCAGATACTTTCGTGAGGGTCGCATCGAACACGCTCGAGGCCGGGTTATGGTTGTAGTCGACCGATACCAGCGGCAGGGTGTTGTAATCGAGAATGCCCTTGAGCGGCCCTTCAGCAGCTTCCTTCAACACCGCGTTGACTTCCTCGACAGAGGTATCGCGTGAGGCAATAAACGACAAATCGACCAGCGAGACGTTAATCGTTGGAACCCGAATGGCGTACCCATCGAGGCGGCCATTCAATTCCGGCAACACCAACCCCACAGCCGAAGCGGCCCCGGTCTTGGTGGGGATCATGCTTTGCGTGGCGGAGCGCGCGCGACGCAGGTCGGTATGGTAAACGTCAGTGAGCACCTGATCGTTGGTGTAGGCGTGCACGGTCGTCATCAGGGCGTTCTCCAACCCAATCTTCTGGTGCAAAGGCAGTACCAGCGGGGCCAGGCAGTTAGTGGTGCATGATGCGTTGGAGATGACGGTGTGCTCGGCCTTCAGAACGTCATGGTTAACACCATAGACCACGGTAGCATCAACGTCTTTGCCACCCGGTGCCGAAATAATCACCTTACGTGCCCCGGCCTTCAGGTGGGCACTTGCCTTTTCCTTGGAAGTGAAAAAACCTGTGCACTCGAGCACTACGTCGACGTTAAGTTCACCCCACGGTAGTTCAGCGGGGTCGCGCTGGGCAAACACACGAATCCGATCGCCATTCACGATGATGTCGTTGCCATCGACTTCGACCGTGCCGGGAAACTTTCCGTGCGCCGTGTCGTATTGCGTGAGATGGGCGTTGATCTCGGCAGCGCCCAGGTCGTTAATGGCGACGATCTCGATGTCGTGCTTCTTCCCACCTTCGTAGTGGGCGCGCAAAATGTTGCGGCCGATTCGGCCATAGCCATTGATGGCAACACGGATGGTCATGCTCGGACTCCTGTGGTTCTTGAATCAAAATGCGAAACTGGGGTTAGGCGAGTACGCTCTTGACGGCCGCAACGACCGCTTCTGCCGTAATGCCAAAGTGCTTGAACAATACGCCGGCTGGCGCCGAATCACCATAGGTGTCGAGGCCTACGACAGCTCCCTCGAGACCAACATACTTACGCCAATAGTCGGTAACGCCCGCTTCGACTGCGACGCGTGGGAGATCCGGCGGTAAGACCCGTTGCCGCCACTGCGCATCTTGCGCATCAAAGACTTCGGTACACGGCATGGAAACGACGCGAACCGCAATCCCTTCTTGCGCCAGTGACTCTTGGGCCTGCAGCGCCAGCGCCACTTCAGACCCGGTTGCAATGATGACAGCTTGCGGGTCGTCGGCATCCCGTAACACATAACCCCCGCGCGCGATGTCACGCAGAGCAGCCTCAGGGCGTTCGACAAAAGGCAAATTCTGCCGTGACAACAACAACGCGGTGGGACCGCCGTCGCGGACGTCGATACCCAAACTGGCGGGACGCTGAACTGCAGCGCCCCAAGCGACTACAGTTTCCACGGTATCGCAGGGTCGCCAAACATGCAGGTTGGGGATGAGCCGCAGGCTGGCTGCGTGCTCCACCGCCTGATGGGTCGGCCCGTCCTCCCCTAACCCGATCGAGTCGTGGGTAAAGACATGCACCACGCGCTGCTTCATGAGCGCAGCCATACGAATTGCGTTGCGCGAGTAGTCGGAAAACGTCAAGAAGGTACCGCCGAAAGGCAAATAGCCGCCGTGCAGAGCCAACCCGTTCATGATGCCGGCCATGCCGAATTCGCGCACCCCGTAGTTAATGTGACGCCCCGCCTTGAGAGGACCGCCATCCTCACCCACGCGGACGGCCGCCGCCCCTTTCCAATCGGTATAGTTCGAACCCGTTAAATCGGCGGAGCCGCCCAGCATTTCAGGGAGAACGTCCACCAAGGCCGTGATGACCTGCTGCGAGGCCTTGCGCGTAGCCAGGGTTTCGGCTTTCTGTGCGGTCGCCCGCAGCAGATCGGCAAGCTGTTGCTCGAATTGGGGGGGCAGTTCACCCCGCATACGACGCTTGAATTCGGCCGCCTCAGTGGGGTAGGCCGCAGCATAGGCGTTGAATCGCTGTTGCCACTCGTCGTGGAATTGGCTACCCCGCTGACGGGCATCCCAGGCCTGCTTGATTGCGGCAGGAATTTCGAACGGACCGTAGGCCCAGCCCATTGCATCGCGGGTGGCGGCGATCTCGGCAGCCCCCAGAGGTGCGCCGTGCACCTTTTCGGATCCGGCCATGGAGGGCGCCCCCTTGCCGATGATGGTACGGCACTCGATCAGCGTGGGCCCGGTGGTATTCTCACGCGCCACCTCGATGGCCTGCGCTACGGCATCGACATTATGGCCGTCGACATTGCGGATGACGTTCCAGCCGTATGCTTCAAAGCGCTTGCCGGTGTCATCCGCAAACCAGTGACGAACTTCACCGTCTATAGAGATGCCATTGGAATCGTACAAGACGATCAGCTTGGAGAGTTTGAGGGTGCCTGCGAGTGAGCAGACCTCGTGGGAAATGC
>CAZMVM010000210.1:0-2857 GCA_964569785.1 uncultured Pigmentiphaga sp.
GCTGTACGGCGACTGATCTGAAGCAGCAAAAAAACATGCCCCGAATCGGGGCATGTTGCTGCTACGGTACCTTTCTTCGCTGCTACGCTACTTTGCCCTCTTCGATGGCGATGCCATAAAAACCATAGGTATCGGTGAAACGATTACGTTCGGCAAAGTTCAGCCACAGACGCAGCAACCACCGACGGCGGTCCGGATCGTCCCAGTCGACATAACTGGTACGCGAATGCAATGCGGTGTGATTGTTCAACCATTGAATATCACCAGGACGAAAGTCCATCGACAAACACAGCTCTTCCGACGACGCAAGCTTGTCGATCAAATCGAATAGCTCGCGGTGCTGGTCCGTCAAGGGTGGTGCACCTTCGTAGCGCTGGCCCGATTCGATGAAGTTACGCAAGTACATGGTCGACAACTTGCCGTTGGTCCAGCCGCAAATAGAAGTCACCCAATAAGGCTTGCCGGTAACAGCGTTGTGCTCGCCGCGGTGGTCGAACCAAAGCGGCTGATACAACAGCGGGATCAGATCAGGGCGCTCGCGCAATATCGCGTTGTAGATACTGCACGAACTGACAACGAGACTTGCGCCGCCTTCTTTTGACGTACGCACACAAGCCAGGCCAACAACGTCTGCACCATCCACGTGAAACGGCGCAGCATGATTTGTGTGATAAAAGCGCGAATCGGCATTCTTGCTGGGGTCGGTACTAGTGGTATTGATTACGCTGCCCAACAGTTCGCCTTTAGAATTTTGCACAATGGGCGAGCCCAGATGCAGGCCTAATCCCCAAAAGGCGGTGCCAAGCTCGTCTTCATTCCACTCACCGACCGGAAGGCCGCGCCAAAGCTCAAACCCGCGTCCATTTTCAAGCTCTTCGCGTAAGGCATCTATCCGTGCGGTCAAGGTCGGCAGGGGGAAATCGGTAGCCGTCATATCGCGCAGCGGTTCGCCCTTGCTCATGGCGTGGCGCACCGCTGCCTTGAGCTCATCGACCTCGTTTGCGCTTAGTGTGTATTTCCACTCATCCGAATCCTGCATCTGGGCGCGCGTCCAGGCGGCAGGATGTTCAAACGGTTGTGTGAGCATTTCAGTCATTCTCGTCTCCTCAATCCCGGTATCCCGGAGAAAGTCTGTCGAGCCGGCGTAGCAATGCCGGCCAAGCCAGCAAGGCCGGGTGCGCCGTGCCCATTTTTTCCATGGCCGCTTCTACCCCGGCCAGAACGCTGGGCTGTATGGATAGGAGCTCACCACCAGCCTGTGCAGCGATCTGTATCTGGCAAGCCGTTTCGAAAATGTACATAGACCAGAACGCATGGGCAATGCTGGGGGCAGCGGTGAGCAGACCGTGATTGCGCAACATGAGGTAGCTTGCGTCACCCAAATCTTTTTGCAGTCGTATCCGTTCGTCGTCGTGCACGGCCAAGCCTTCGTAGTCGTGATAGGCCAGCGACGTCAATACCAACGTAGCCTGCTGTGAAATAGGCAGAAGACCGCCGGGTTGTGCGCTAACCGCCACTCCCGCCCTTGTATGCGTATGCATGACGCATTGCACATCGGGCCGTGCGGCATGCAAGGTACTGTGAATCACAAAGCCCGCCCTGTTCACCGGGTAGCTGCTTTCAGTCAGCGGGTTGCCGTTGATGTCGATCTTGATCAACGATGACGCTGTGATTTCATCAAACAGCATGCCGTAAGGGTTGATCAAGAACACTTCACGGCCGTCTTCATCAGGCAAACGCGCACTGATGTGAGTGGCGATAAGGTCGCTCATGCCATACAGGGCGGCCAACCTGTAACATGCGGCCAAGTCAATTCGCAGGCGCTGTTCAATGTTGATTTCGTAATCAGTGGCCAACACTTCGCTCGTGTTCATGCACCCTCCCGTGCAAAGCTGCGCAACTGCTTTTTGTCAATTTTTCCTACACCGGTTCTGGGCAAGTCAGACACCAGATGAATGACCGACGGCCACTTATACTTGACCAGACATTGCGCCAGATAGTCCTTTAACGCTTGCTCGGTTACACCGCTACCCACCACATATGCCACCAGAACCTCGCCGCGATAGGCATCGGGCACGCCCACCACGGCGGCTTCGCGCACACCCTGGTGGCGGATAAGCGCTTCTTCGATTTCTCGGGGGTACACATTGAACCCGCTGACAATCGCCATTTCCTTCTTTCGATCGGAAATGACCAGGTAGCCGTCGGCATCAATGCGGCCAATGTCGCCGGTATAGAGCCAGCCGTCTCGCAAGGCCTCGGCCGTTTCCGCAGCCATTCCGTAATAGCCCTGCATTACTTGTGGGCCCTTGACACGAATTTCGCCCGCCTCGCCCTGCGCCAGAACTTTCTCGCCGTCATTGACATCAACAATCTGCACCTGCGTTTCGGGCAGAGGCACGCCAACTGTACCGATTTTTCGTACACCATTTAAAGGGTTATATGTGACCACCGGACCGGCCTCGGTCTGGCCGTAGCCCTCGCATACCGGGCAACCCGTTGCTGCCTCCCACCGACGCAACGTTTCTTCGGGAAGCGCGGACGAGCCCGAGGAGCACCAGCACAAAGAACTCAGGTCGGCGTCTTTGAAACCCTCGTAGCCCATCAGGCCACTGAAAATGGTAGGGCTACCCAGCAACAACGAAATGCGTTCTTTCGCAATGACGTCCAGAACAATGTCAGGCCGATACCTGGACACGATGAACAGCGTGCTGTGCGCATAAGCGGCCAAATAAAGCCCCATGGCCATCGAGTACGAATGAAACAATGGCGTAACCGCCAGGATGCGTTCCTGGCACCTTCGAGTCGGCAACAGGGCCTCGCGCTGGCTGACATTGGTGGAAACAGCTCTATGAGT
>CAZMVM010000210.1:2867-5342 GCA_964569785.1 uncultured Pigmentiphaga sp.
ACACCTTTGGGTACGCCCGTGGTTCCGCCGGTATATTGCAAAATGGCCGGCCATTCGGGCTCGGGCACAGGCAAAGCCGAGAACGGTTCATTTTGCCAACGCGTCAGCCTTTGAACGTTTGGACCGGTGCCGATGCCAAGCGTGAAGTCAAAATCCAACAAAAACTGTGCTAGCACAGGCGCAGCAGCCTCATCGTAAATAATGCCACGCGCCTGGGCATTACTCAGCACCTGCTCAACTTCAGCTGAGGTATACAGCGGGTTCATTGGTACCACTTGGGCGCCGGCCGCCAGAACTCCGAAGATCGCAATGGCAACGTCCAACGAATTTGCCATGAACACCACCACACGCTCACCTTTGCCCAGGCCAGCCTGATTCAGTTCGGTAGCCAGCCCATTGACACACGCCGCGTACTGCGCGTAGCTCATCTGCTCGTTGCCGCACTTCAGGGCGGTATGATCGGGTACCGACCTGGCGGCGTCGGCAAGCATATGCACCACCGTGGGCCATACATGTGGCATAGGATAAGCAATACTCATGATTCGTCTTGCACTCGTACAAGGACAGCCATTGCAGAATCACCCGCCGCACAGCCCACAAACAAACCGTAGCCGCCGCCGATAATTACCAGCTCTTCGATCAGCTCGATTAGCCCGCGAATACCCATAGGCGCCTGGGGATGACCCCAGACCAGCGAACACCCAAAGCGGTTCATCTTGCGCACATCAATGCCAAGCTCCCGGGCCATGACCAGATCATTCACAATGAACGGGTTGTGCGTCTTTATAGCTGCCAGGTCAGTGGCCTTGAGGCCGGCGGCATCCAATGCTCGGCGCGCCGCTGGTGCCGGAGCGGCGGGCATGAATGCGGGCATCACTCGGGCCTGACCAAACGACACCAGCCGTATGCCTACCTTGCGATCTCGCGAAAGTTCAGCCGCACGTGATGGGGTAGTTACCACCATGCCCGCATTACCGTCTGCCGGGTGCGTTTGCCCGCCGAAGGTCACGGTGCCGCCTTCCATTACAGGTTTCAACTTGGCCAGGCCTTCGGCTGTAGTGGGGAAAATGCCTTCGTCGCCGTGCAGAACATGTTGTTCCCGTTTAAATCGCGAATCGGGCACGCTAAATGGCAGGTCCATAAAGCGCTTCAAAAATGCGCTGTCGTTTTCAAGTGCCTCTTCATATTGCTGATACCGAACGAGCGTCAGCTCGTTTTGCATCTCGGTGTTTATGCCGTATTCCTTTGCCACGTTCTCAGCCGTGGTCAGCATATTCACTTTCGTATAGGGGTCATAGTTGAAGTTATCGAGCACCCAGTTTTCGTGTTCACCGGTGCCGCCCGGTCCGTCCGGGGCTGGATAATAGATATGAGGTCCGTTCGATACCCGGTCGGCCGCAATCGCCAGCGCCACCGAGGCATCGCCCTCGCGCACGCTGGACGCCACCGACTGCAGCAGCCGCACACTGGTGGCGCAAGCCTGGCTGATAGTGGGCCCGGCAACCTGCTCGGCACCAAGTTGGCCCATCAGCCAGGGCAAACCGAAGAATGCGCCCCGCTGCGGCACCGACATACCCAAGGCCGCATGATCAAAAAGATTTACGTCCAGATTGCGCCGATGCAATGCATCCTTGGCCACATGGGCCGCGAACTTCAGACTGTGCAGGTGCGCAAAGCTGCCCTGCCAGCGCGCAAAAGGGGTAGACCAATAAGCCCCGTAAGGAATAGCAATTTCCGTCATCATGTACCTTGCCTTACTTTCGAAGTACCCAAATACGTTGCGGCCACTTGCGGGTCCTGTGCCAGTTCGCGCGCCGGCCCCTGCATGGCGAAGCGCCCGCCTTCCATCACATAGCAATAATCAGAACTTTCCAGAGCGATGCGCGCGTTCTGCTCCACCACCAGAACTGACATGGCATGATCACGCAGCGTCACAATGACCTTAAAAATTTCACGCACAATAAGCGGTGCCAGACCCAAAGAGGGCTCATCAAGCAGCAACAGACGCGGCCGTGTCATCAAGGCTCGGCCAAGCGCCAGCATCTGCTGCTCGCCGCCCGACAATGTGCCCGCCTTTTGAGTCAGCCGTTCTTTAAGTCTTGGAAAAACCGCGAGCAACCACTCGCGCGTACGTGCCGTTTCGGGGTCATGCCCCCGACGATGCCGGAACGCCCCCAGGTCCAGGTTGTCAGATACCGAAAGATCGGCGAATAGTTCGCGCCGCTCGGGTACCAGGCACAGGCCGTGTTCCACCCTGTTTTCAATCGGCCAGTCGGACACTTGCCTGCCGGCGTATCGCACCTTGCCCTGCGACGGCACACTGCCGATCAGTGCGTTGAGCAGGCTGGACTTACCCGCGCCGTTTGGTCCAACAATCGAAACCACCGAGCCTTCTTGCATGGAAAAACTCAGGTCGCGCACAGCTTCGATTTTTCCGTAGCTGACACTCAAGCCGTCAACTTGTAAAAGCGTGCT
>CAZMVM010000211.1:0-5315 GCA_964569785.1 uncultured Pigmentiphaga sp.
ACCTCCCTATTTCAACGCCTCGAATAGACGCTTCTTGATTTCATCTACAGCACCCACGCCCGAGATGCGGCGGTAGCGCGGCGCATTGTCGGGGTCGGCGTCTGCCCACTCGCGGTAGTAGTCGATTAAAGGCCGCGTTTGCTCCCGGTAGACGGCGAGTCGTTTGCGCACCGTTTCTTCGCGGTCGTCGTCGCGCTGTACCAGCGGCTCACCGGTGACGTCGTCGATGCCTTCCACTTTGGGCGGATTATGTTTGATGTGATAGGTGCGGCCGCTGGCAGGATGAACCCGGCGGCCGCTCATTCGCTCAATGATTTCTTCTTCCGGCACGTCAACTTCGACGACGTAATCGATCTTGACGCCGGCATCGCGCAAGGCTTCAGCCTGAGGGATAGTGCGCGGAAATCCATCGAAAAGATAGCCTTGCTGGCAGTCGGGCTCGCGTAAACGCTCTTTGACGAGGTCGATGATGATGTCGTCCGGCATCAGCGCGCCCGATTCCATCACCTTCTTTGCCTCCATTCCTAACGGTGTACCGGCTTTGACGGCCGCGCGTAGCATATCTCCCGTCGAGATTTGCGGGATATTGAAGCGTTCACGCAAGAATGCTGCCTGAGTGCCTTTGCCGGCGCCTGGGGCGCCAATAAGGATGAGACGCATGAGGGTTTCCTAGCAGATGCGCGGTAAAGAATGTAACGATTCCAACGAACAAACCGGACAGCCGCGCCTGCCCCTTTTATTGTTCAAACTGCAAAGCATTACATGGACAGTAGGAATCGGTCAAATACGGTTAACGAACGACCTTAAACTGACCTTTGGTTCAAGCTTTGGCTCTAAGACGACTCGGGGCTCCCCTGATCTTCGACAAGCTTCTGCACATAGGCGAGGTCTTCAGGGGTGTCTACGCCCGGGGCGGGTGGGGTATTGGTAATGTGCACTGCGATCGCATACCCGTTTTCCAGTACCCGTAGCTGTTCCAGTGATTCGAAGCGCTCCAGTGGGCCGCGAGGCAGGTGAGGGAAGCGCCGCAAGAAACCGGCACGGTAGGCGTACAGTCCGATGTGACGTAATGCGGGTAGGCTAGGGGCAAGGACCCGCTCGCCTGCAGCAAGGGCATCGCGTGCCCACGGAATAGGAGCCCGCGAAAAGTACAAGGCGTGGCGCCGATGGTTGCACACCACTTTGACGGCGTTTGAATCGAACAACGTAGATGCTGAGTCGATAGGATGGGCTGCGGTGGCAACCTCCACCTCAGTGCGATCCCCCAAAAGCTTGGCGACTGCGCCAACCAGATCGGGATCAATAAGCGGTTCGTCTCCCTGCACGTTGACCACGATCGTGTTGTCTGAGACGTTCAAGGAGGAGCATGCTTCGGCAAGTCGGTCGGTTCCCGAAGGGTGGTCGGGTGAAGTCATGACCGCTTCAATGCCGTATTGCTCCACAGTGTCGGCAATCGTCACATCATCAGTGGCCACGACGACGCGCGCGGCACCACTGCGTTGCGCCTGTTGGGCAACGCGCACCACCATGGGCCTTCCTCCAATATCCGCCAGCGCCTTTCCGGGCAAACGCGTAGAGGCGGCTCGCGCCGGCACCATTGCGATCCAGGGGAGCGGCTTCACGGAGCTACCTCATGACCGGTGGCCGCAGCTCTGACTGCGGCCTGCGATGACTGCTCCCCGCTAGACAGTTCTCGGGCGGCCGATTCGAGCATGATGGGGATGCCGTCCTTGATAGGATAGGCAAGGCGGTCAGCAGTACAGATGAGCTCGTTACGCTGCCGGTCGTAGCGCAACTGGCTCTTGCAGATCGGGCAAACCAGGATGTCAAGCAGGCGTCTGTCCATGGCGCGGGGGATTCAAGGGTTGGGTGAACACGCTTTCAAGCGTGTATGCAGCCAGTCGTAAAAGCTGTCATCGGACAACTGGACGTGTACCGGGACGACCCAAAGACGGTGGTCGCCCAAGTGATCACATTTTACGGCGTCTTTTTCGGTTATGAGGACGATATCGGCGTTGACGTCGGGGAAGGGGTGTTTGCGAAAGTCGACGTGATCGGGAAGCTCATGGGTCTCCGTTAAACGTACGCCCGCATGACGCAGGCTTTCAAAAAAACGGGACGGTTGACCAATGCCCGCCATCGCAGCGATGCGAGTGTATGTTGAATTAAGCGTGGCCAATGGGGCGGTCTGATCATTGACCAAGCGTCGGGCCATAGTTACTACGGTGCGCATGAGGCTTGTACGTATGGTCTTCGAATGACTGCATACATACGGATCAAAGGGACTGCTGCCAATATTGGTAACGAGGGCGTCAACCTTTTGGAGACGCTGCGCTGGCTCACGTAGTGGACCGGCCGGCAAGAGCAGGCCGTTCCCGAGGCCGCGCTTGTCCTGCATCACGATCTCCACATCTCGCTTCAGCGCCAAATGCTGTAGCCCGTCGTCAAGCAAGATGACATCCACTTCGGGGAATTTCTGTAACAGGGCACATGCGGCGAGCGTACGGCGAGGGTGAATTGCCAAGGGCGTTCCCGTGGTGCGAGCCAGTAGTGCCGGCTCGTCGCCGAATTCATGGGCATGAAGATATCCTTGACCGACACGCGGGTCACGACCTACCGAAACGCCGTAACCCCGACTAACGATCCCCGGATGCCAGCCACGCTGGCGCAACTGCCGCGTAAGTTCCTGCAACAATGGCGTTTTTCCTGTGCCACCAATATAAATGTTGCCGACGACCACTACGGGAACGGGAAGCTGGTCGCTGCGCCTCCAGCCGCGTTCATAGGCAGCATATTTAAGCCTTACCGCCGCACCGGTCAGACAGGCCAATGGCTGCGTGAGCGTAGCCCACACGCCCCGCCGTTCCCAAGCGGCGTGCAGCCACTGTTCGAGTGCGGCTTTGATGCGTGGGCGGCGCAGAGACAACGACTTCATTGATCGGATACACGAGTGCCAAAGCTAACGCGCGAAAGCCCGGCCTCCTGTGCTGCTTGCATAGCGCTGACCACGGTTTGGTGAGGAGCTTGCGCATCCGCGTAAATGACAAGGACGCGACCTGCATCCGGGGTAGGCGTACCGACCGCCCGGCTCAACGCCGCACGTAGGGAGGTGGGATCGGAGGAAACTTGTTCACCATTGACCGCATACAACCCGTTGGCCGTAATTTCCATGATGACCTCCTCAGGCTGAGTGGGTAACTCGGTGGTGACCGATGGCAGCGTAAGGGGTAAGGCGCTCAAGCGGGTAAAGGTGGTGGTAGCGGTTAGAAAGATAAGAATGACCAGCAGTACATCGATCAAGGGAATCAGGTTGATCTCGGGTTCTTCGTCGTTGATTTCCCGGCTAAATCTCATCGTAGCCCTCCCGGCTTCTCGACGAGTGTATATAGCGCACAAGACGGAGCGCCAGTTGCTCCATTTCGATGATCAGGTCGGCGACACGGCCGCGATAGAGCCGCTGAAATATTACAGCAGGGATGGCCACCAAAATACCCAGCGCCGTGTTGTAAAGCGCGATAGAAATGCCGCGTGCCAGCTGCGTGGGGTCACCGCCAACGGGGGACCACGCGCCGAAAATCTCAATGAGGCCGATCACCGTGCCGAGCAACCCTAGCAAAGGGCCAAGTGCGGCAATGGTGCCGAGTGCGCCCAGGTAGCGGTAGAGGTCATGAGCGATGACGCGCCCGGTTTCTTCAAGAGTCGCAATGAGCTCCTGATAGGGCTGGTGGCGATTACGAAGCGCTGTTGCGAGGATTGCGCCCAAGGGCGAGTCTCGCTCCACGCTATCAATGATGTCAGGTGTTATCTGCGGTCGTCGCAGCAGACTGATGACTTCGTCGTACAAATCGCGCGGAATGACTTTACTTCGACGTAATGCCAGAGCGCGCTCAATAATCAGCGCGACACCTACTACTGACGTTGCCAACAAGGGCCAAACCGGCCAGCCTGCGCTTTGAATAATATCGAGCATGATGTCTCAAACAATCAGTTACCTGCGCAGTGTAGCCTGGAGGCGCAATAACAGGACAGGTCAACTGACGAGGAAATCGGGGGATAAGCGGCTATCCACAAAAATTGTGGATAATTCTGTGAGTAAACGCACGGAATCGGCTTTGCCACTGGCTTTCACACAGGTGCCAATTTTTAGGGCAATTTGGGCGTCAAAATAAAGTTCCAATAAAATCAATGACTTATGAGATTTGTGGTGTTCGCTCAATGGCAAAGGCACTTGACAAATAAGTTTTCCGTGCCTTGTGGACAGTTAGACCGGCGGAAAGGCTTGAGTTTATTGGGTTTAGGCGAAAGGGCCGAGTGGGCTAATCCGTTTTCCGCAGGCGGATCGGTCAACGAAGTGATACAAGTTCATCTGGGTTGCACTCGTGATGGACTTTGGGGATAAGAGTTCGTTGGGCCGGTGATCGCCGGCTTGACGCCTGCGACGTGCCCCTCAAGGAGTACAACGGAGCGAGGGGTTTAATGAGATGGAACAAACTTAACGCTCACACGTCGACACTGGAGCCGGGTCGCTCACACGTCGACACTGGAGCCGGGTTTTAGTGCGCCGGTCGCAAGCGATTCTGAGGTAAGGTGGAATCCGTCAATGCAGAGCAGGCAGCGAGGGGATCCCCCTGATAACGTCGCCAGGCTTAATGTTACGCTGCGCGAACCACCCTGCATTCATTTCAAGTGCAAGCCGAACCGGCTCGGACGAGCAATGTGACGATTGAGACAGGGGCTCCATTTCTTCGATATTCACGATAGTGCCGTCGTCGCGCAAAAACGCCACAGCGAGTGGGACGTACGTATTCAGCATCCACATACACTGCTGCTGGCGGTACGGGAAGACGAACAACATCCCCCGCTGCTGCGGGAGCTGAGTACGAAACATCAGGCCCCGCTGTAAGTCGGCGGGACGAGATGCAACTTCGGCATGAATAATGTATAGTCCGGCCCGCAATTGAATCACAGGTAAGGCGGAGTCTTCTGCAGCGTGCGATGGCGCGCCACCGAGAATCACGACCGTGCCGAAGCTGGTAAGGAGCGCGGCAGTTAGCGCAATGAACTTCAGCGCAGCAAACTTGCGACGCAGGGGGGTTAAACCCTGCATTAGACGGGTGCGCTGATGTTGGTAATGTTCAGTGCTTGCTTGCCTTTGGGACCTTGGATGACTTCATACGAAACCCGTTGCCCTTCTTTGAGGGTTTTGAAGCCCGTCATCTGAATTGATGAGAAATGGGCAAAAAGATCTTCACCGCCGTCATCGGGAGTGATGAAACCAAAGCCTTTGGCGTCGTTGAACCACTTGACCGTGCCTG
>CAZMVM010000212.1:0-5294 GCA_964569785.1 uncultured Pigmentiphaga sp.
TGTTCGATTATGTTGGCTTGCACAGACATGATGGGTCTCCCATTGTGCGAGATGCCACAACGCGCGGGCGGCGAAAGCCGCCGCACGCAAAATCGACGTTCGCTGCGCATTTTCGAGAGCCGCCGGCATGCGGCAAGCATGTGGGCGGAGCCACAGCACCGTTCAGTCTACGCGTGCCGGGAGAGCCCGCATAAGGCGGTTTAAAAGCGTTACTTCAAGGAAGGGAGATCGGGGATACGGTTCGATTTGTATTGGAAGGGTTCGCGCCACCAAAGGGTGGCGGAGCCAAACCTCAGCGCCCCTTGAAGACCGGTTCGCGTTTCTCCAGGAAGGCGGCCAGGGCCTCCTTGGCGTCGTCCGTCTTCGCAATAGCGGCGGTCATATCCTGCTCGTAGCGATAGCCATCACGCAGGCTCATCTCTTCGATTGCATTGAGCGTGCGCTTGGCCAGACGGACGCTCACCGGACTCTTGGACGCAATTTCCTGTGCCAGCTCCAGCGCTTTAGCCACGAGTTGGTCTGACGGAACGCAAGCCTCGACAACGCCAAGGCGATAGAGTTCGTCGCCGTTCATCCGCATTCCGGTCAGCATCATCCTACGCACGCGCGAATGACCGAACAAACGCATGGCATGACGCCCCCCACCAAGCAGGCCGACATTGATTTCCGGCAAGCCAACGGAGGCGTTGTCCGCCGCCAGCAGAATATCGCAAGACGCCATGATGGCCAGTCCCGCTCCCAGGGCCGGGCCATTGACGGCGGCAATGACCGGCTTGGTGCATTCGCGTAAAGCGTGGAAGCACTCGCGGGTACGGCGCGAATGTTGCGGCAGGTCGCCCGGCCCTTTGATCGTGTCCTTGCGCGACTTGAGGTCAGCGCCGGCACAAAAAGCCTTGCCTTCGCCAGTCAGAACCACCGCCCGGACATTGTCGTCTTCCGAGATGCGATCGAGCTCCGCGGTGAGTTCATTCATCATGGCCGTACTCAGAGCGTTGACCGGAGGGTTCGCCAATCGAATGAGGGCCACGTAACCCTGCATTTCCACCTTGATCGCTGTGTAATTTTCTTGCACTCTGTTCCTCTCTTTTCTCGTTAATGCGGCGAGCCTGCAAGCCCAACCACCTAGATCACACCCCGGCTTCTGAGCGCCTCGATTGCGTTCTCGTCAAAATCCAGAGCCCGCAATACATCATCCGTATGCTGGCCCAGCGTGGGCGGGGCCAGGTCAGGTTTCCACTCCGCGTTGGCGAACCTCAAGGGACTACGTACCTGGGGCACCCTGCCGGCGATTGGGTGCGGCACCTGCTGCAACATTTCGCGATGCACGACCTGCGGGTCCTGAAAGACTTCTGGCACGCTATTGATCGACCCAGCGGGGATACCGGCCGCCAACAAACGATCCAGCCAAACCTGCCTGTCCTCGGTAAGTAGGATTTCATCCAGAATCGGGTTGAGTATGTCCTGGTTGACGACCCGAGCGCCGTTTGTCACGAAGCGCTCGTCATGCTTGAGATCAGGCCGCCCGATCACATCGCACAACTGGGCGAACTGCCCATCGTTGCCCACTACGATGATGATTTGGCCATCGCGGCAATCAAAGATGCGTTGAGGCTGGATGTTGGGGTGCGCGGTACCAGTGCGCCGCGGCGTCTTTCCGGACAGCAGGTAGTTCATGGCCTGATTCGCCAACAAGCTGACCTGGACGTCCAGCATGGCGAGGTCAATGTATTCACCACGCCCGGTTTCATTGCGTGCCACCAGCGCCGATACGATGGCAAGGGCGCCATATACGCCGGTCACCAGGTCGACCATGGGCACACCCACTTTCTGCGGCCCGCCACCGGGCCTGTCGTCTCGCTCACCGGTTACGCTCATCAACCCGCCCATGGCCTGAATCAGAAAATCGTAAGCTGGCTGCGTCGCGCGGGGGCCATCCTGGCCGAAACCCGTCACCGAGCAGTAGACCAGTTTCGGATTGATGGCAGACAAGTCCTCGTACCCCAAGCCCAGCCGATCAAGCGTGCCCACCTTGTAGTTCTCGATAACGACATCGGCCTCTTTGGCCAGCCGCTTTATGATGTCCTGCCCCTCGGGGGTTTGAAGATTGACCGTGATCGATTTCTTGCCGCGGTTGGCGGCGATGAAGTACCCCCCGTCCTGCGTGGCCGTTCCATCGGGCCGCTTCAGGAAGGGCGGCCCCCAGGCTCGAGTGTCATCACCCTTGCCGGGACGCTCCACCTTGATGACCTCGGCGCCCAGATCCGCCAGTAGCTGCGTCGCCCAGGGACCAGCCAGCACACGGCTCAAATCAAGCACTCGAATATGTGATAACAAGTTTTGCATGCGTTCTCCAACGTAGCCACGAGCATATGCGCCTAGCGTCTCAAAGGTGGAGTCTAGGCTCTGCAGCGGCGGCTAGGGAGCTGCTCCCGATAATCCAGATATACCCGCTGCGTCATCCCGCTACCGCAATACTTTCACATTGCCTAAAAGCACAAGTCTGCATTACCCACCCGGCCCTATTGGTAGCCGATGTAACTCCATACACTATCTCCCAGGCATAACCAATACGAGCATCGACATGACGATTTCCTTAATGGAAAAAGATACAGAGATCGAGGCGGCCATCCGCGAGAGCGCCCGCGACATCCTGTGCACCATCTCACCAATGACGCGGCTAAGGGAATTGCGAGACAGCGACCCCGGATATGAGCGATGCGTCTGGGACAAGCTTGCCGAAGCGGGCTTGACCGGCATACTCGTTGCCGAGGAGTTGGGCGGCATGGGGCTGGGCCTTCGCGCAGCATGCACGATTGCGACACAAGTCGGCCGCAACCCGCTACCGGAACCATACATGGCAGGTGCCTGGCACGCCAGCACGATCCTTAACGGCTTGCCGCAAACTGCCTTGCGCGATGAGCTGTTAACCGATATCGCGTCGGGCAAAGCAATCATCGGCGTAGCCTGGCAAAATGCCGAAGAAGCTGCTCCCTTCACGGTAAGGGAAGAAAGCAACGGCTTTATTCTTGAGGGAGAACGGCACTGGGTATATCCAGCGCGCGCCGACGGGTGGCTGGTGATCTGCGATGATCATGCCATCCGGTGGGTCCCATCCGGTACGGCGAATGTCGTCACCACGCCCCACCTCCGTGTGGATGGCTCGCTTGCTGCAACGCTGCGCTTCGAGAACACCCACATTGCTCGAACCCATCTTCTCGCAGAAGGTCAAACAGCCAAAGCGGCCATCGACCATGCGCATGCATTACTCCGTGTGCTGCAAGCGGCAGAACTACTGGGCATCGCTCAGCAAGCGTTCGATACCACTCTGACTTACCTCAAGACTCGCATCCAGTTCGGCAAACCCATCGGCGCAAACCAGGCCTTGCAACACCGCATGGTGGATGCCTATCTTCAATTGAGGCTGGCGCAAGCCGTACTGGAAGAGTTCCTGAATACCCTCGGCGCGGAAACACCTTGCGATATCGCCCTGTTCGAAGCGGAATGCGCGCGCGCAAAGGCCCGCTGCGCCTACGCGGCACAACACATTACCCGCCTGGCGATTCAGTTCCACGGGGCGATCGGCTACACCGATGAGCTGGATGTCGGGTTGTATTTCAAGCGTATGCTGCACCTGACCAGCTGGCTGGGCGGTATTCGCGAGAACCGCCGCATCGCGGGGCGTAACCGCAATACCGAGGGCGCCACCGACACACGCCTGGCTTATGACGCCTACCCCATCGATACCGACTGGAACACTCTGCCGGAACTCGAGTTCCGTGCTGTGGTGCGTGACTTCATTGCGCGCAACTACCCCTCGAAGTTCCGCCACCCATCCCAGCGCCTGCATTGGCATGACATCAAGGACTGGTACTTCGCGCTGTCCAGGCAAGGCTGGATCGCGCCGGCATGGCCGCGAGAGCATGGTGGAATGGGCTTGTCTCCGATGAAGCTGATTGCATTCATCGAAGAAATGGAGGCCTATGGCGTCGCACGCACGCCGGACCAAGGAATCATCAATATCGGGCCGGTACTGATCCGTCATGGCAATGACGAGCAACGCAAGAAGTTCCTGCCCAAGATCCTGGCCGGAGAACACGTATGGTGCCAGGGCTATTCCGAACCGAACGCGGGATCGGACCTCGCCTCGCTGCGCACCGAGGCAGTGCTGGACGGCGAGGAGTTCGTGATCAATGGTCAGAAAATCTGGACCACGCTAGCGCAGGATGCCACCCATATTTTCTTGCTGGTTCGCACTGACAAGTCCGTAAAGAAGCAGGCCGGAATCAGCTTCCTGCTGGCCGACATGCGTACGCCCGGCATCACGGTCAGGCCCATACGCAACATTGGTGGCGAAGAAGAATTCTGCGAAGTCTTCTTCGACAATGTGCGCGTTCCCAAGGAAAACCTCGTCGGCAGCCTGAACGAAGGTTGGACCATCGCCAAGGCGCTATTGGACTTCGAGCGACTTTTTGTAGGCAGCCCGAGCCAAGCCCAATATGCACTCAACCAACTGCGTGCCATTGGCGAAAAACGAGGTCTTTTTGGCGATTCTGCTTTCCGGGATCGCTACATTGAGGCCATGCTGGACGTGATGGACCTGCAGTCCCTCTATGGCGAATACGCCGATATCGTCAAACGCGGCGAGCGACTACCCGCCAGCGTGTCGCTTCTCAAGATTTGGGCGACCGAAACCTATAGCCGGCTATGCATGGAATCCGTTGAAGCTGCCGGCGAACAAGGTGGAGACGACGCTGCGATCGAAGCGGGAGAAATGTCGATTCACCCGGCCCGCCGGCTTTTCAACTCGTCCATCACCACGATCTATGGCGGCAGCAACGAGATTCAGCGCAATATCCTGGCCAAGGTGGTGCTGGAGTTACCCACGAACGCCTGAACAACAACCAAGGAAGGCAGCCATTGTCGCTGCCCATTAACGACAAGGAGATATTCATGAAAATCGCAGCCATGCTCACCATGGCTTTGGCGTCCGCCGCCATTGCCGCAGCCCCACACGCTGCCGCGCAAACCGACTATCCCAACAAACAGCCCATCAAGCTCATCGTGCCATTCGCGCCCGGCGGGGGCGCCGACCTGACGGCCCGCCTGGTCAGCGAACCGCTCGCCAAGGAGCTGGGCCAAAGCATCATCATCGAAAACAAGCCTGGCGGTGGGGGCACGGTTGGCGCGCGCATTGTTGCCACTGCGGAGCCGGATGGCTACACGCTTCTGTACACCACACCAGTGAATCACCCCGGGTTTTGAGGAGGCTGCATTTCTTGAGAGAATGCAGTCAT
>CAZMVM010000213.1:0-5202 GCA_964569785.1 uncultured Pigmentiphaga sp.
GATGCGACTGCAGTTGTAATGGCCGGGTGGCGAGAAGCTTCCGGCAGGCTACACGCCCATGGGGAACACGCGGTGTCCCGGACTGTCCTTACGCTTGCGCATTTCTTCAGGATGGTCTAGCCAATTGGCCCCACGATTGCGTAGCAGGAACAGATATACCAGCAGCGACCCGATAATAAGCAGCGTCACATAGGCGATGAACATCGTTTCCTTGTCGGCATGTTGTGCGGCCGAATACAGTACCGGCGCGGTCCCGCCGAATGCCGAGTTCGCAATGGCATAACCAAAGCCGACACCCAGGGCGCGCACGTGTGTTGGAAACAGTTCGGCCTTTACTACCGCGTTGATCGAGGTATAACCCGTCAAAATCACAAACCCGGCGGTAAGAATCGCAAACGAGAGCAGCGCGTTGTTGGTTTGCGGCAATACCGTAAATATGACCCAGGTGAACAGCGTGCCGCCGATGCCGAAAAAGACCAGCAAGGTACGACGGCCCACTCGGTCAGAGATGTAGCCACCGAGCGGTTGCAACAACATCAGTATGGTCAGGGCAATGAGTGTGATGACCGAACCCATGACAGGGCTGCTTTGCGCGAAGCTGGCCTTGACGATATTAGGGCCGGTTACCGAATACGCATAGAAGGCTACGGTACCGCCCATGGTGACCAGGAAGCAGGCCGTGAGCTCCTTCCAGTAATTGCGGACCAGTTCCCCCATCGAACCCGAGTCTTTGGTCTTCTTGGCGATTTCGATGGCGTCTTCGCTAAGCGATTCATCCATGGTGCGTCGCAACCACAGAACCACTAACGCTCCCACGCCACCGATCAGGAAAGCCAGGCGCCAGCCCCAGTCGGCAAGTGCCTCCTTTGACGTTGCCAACAGCAAGGCAAGGAACAGTGCCTGCGCAAGAACGTGGCCCCCGACCAGTGTGACATAGTGGAACGATGCCAGAAATCCACGATGCTTGGGCACGGCAGCTTCACTGAGGTAGGTGGCAGATGTGCCATATTCGCCACCCGTGGCAAACCCCTGGACCAACCGGCAGATAATCAAAATGACGGCTGCCCATTCGCCAATGGAAAGCCGTGTCGGGGTGATGGCAATCGCAAATGAGCATAGCGACATGATGGTCACTGACAGCGCCAGCGCAGCGCGGCGTCCTTTTCGATCGGCATAGCGCCCGAAAAACCACGATCCGACCGGGCGCATGAGAAACGTAAGCGCAAAAATAGCCCAGATGTAAACGTCGGCGTTTTTATCATCCGGGCTGAAGAAATGGTGTTCGAATGAAGCTGCAAATACGGAATAAACGTATACGTCGTACCATTCGACCAGGTTACCGGCGGAACCCTTGAGGGTATTGGAAACCGAACGCCGCAGGTTGGTCGGTAAGTGGGGTGCGTCGGCCCCTACCATTTCTTCTGTCCTCATACCTAGAGCCCTTTTTAAATGGTGGTAAGCGGATTGTGCGCCGAAACCAAACGGCTGGCTACCCGAAGCGCTCGCCCAGCAAGAGGCTTGCCCGGCCCGCTATGCCATGGCTCGTTCAGCGCGATCGGCTCCATCGCGCAAGGCAGCGAGTTTCATCCAGGTTACCGCAGGATCAATTTTTCCGTAGTTGGCAAACGTACCAAACCCGCAATCGGTGCTTGCCAGAACCCGGTCCTTGCCCATGAAGGACAGATAGCGTTCCAGCCTTTGCCGGATCAGCTCCGGATGCTCGACGTAGTTTGAACAACTGTCTATCAGGCCGGGAGCAAGAATCTTGTCATCGCTCAGTTTGGCATCGCGCCAGATTTCCCATTCGTGTTCGTGACGGGGGTTGGCGGCTTCAAACAATATCGCCGACGGGCGCGCAGCAAGAATCGGGTCAATTACTTTCTCGAGGGCAATGTCACAATGATGCGGCCCTTCATAATTTCCCCAGCAAATATGCATGCGCATCTTCTCGGCCGGGATATTACGTGTGGCGGCGTTAAGGGCTTCGACGTTTTGCCATGCCCGCTTTACGAACTCCTCTTCGCTGAGGTTTTGAAACCCTGTGTGCGCCGCCATCGCCAGATCGGGGCAATCAAGTTGAAGATCAAAGCCTGCGTTCACAATGGCTTCGTATTCGGGTCGCATCGCCTCGACCAGGTCGGCCCGATATGCTTCGTGCGTGGGGTAGTGCTTGTTGGGCTGGAAAGCAGTGATCAATCCAGGTGAGGCGGCATTCATGAAACCGCGACCGCCCCGGCCGTATTTTTCCATGGCCGACCTGAAGCGCCGGATGTCTGCATGGCACGGCTCAAGCGTACGCAATTTGACCGGCCCGACGCACGCTGCGCGCACGAATTCCTGAGTGCCCATGATGGCACTCAGCTTTTTACGCAATTCGGGGAAATCGGCCAGATCCTTTGCCGGCGTACGATCTACGTGTCCGCCAAACCCTTCGAGCCGTTCGGTGATGTAGGTGGCGTATCCCACCTTGCCCAGTTCGCCATCGCTCATTATTCCCACACCCGCCTCGACCTGCTTCTGCACCGCATGATCTATGGCGGCTTGCACGACCTGCTCGAAATGCTCGGTGTCGATATCTTCGCCGTGATCCTGGGCCAGCAGCAATTTCGCCAGCTCATCGCCTCGGGGAAGGCTGCCGACGTGGGTGGTGAGAATAGACATAGCGCTCCTTTCTTATCGTTTTCTGCAAAGACGGTAGTGTATCGTCAGTGTGCCGGAATGTGGTGTGCATCAGGTTTGCGAGTTCGAATGAACGCGCGTATCGGGTCGCTGATATTGTCCGTATCAATTACCATCGGCGAAGGTCTTGCCTCAGCCTGGTCTTTTTGCCGGAACCAGGGGTTGATGCCTGAACGATGGCTTGATGCCTGGCCAAGGTCTTGTTGACTGGCAAGGTCTTGTTGCCTGGCAAGGTCTTGTTGACTGAAATGGGGCTGTAACGGATTTGGGTCGTGAATAACAGAGATGATCGGAAAAAATGCTGAAGACGTGCTGCTAAAGAAAGCGGCCAAGCTCGTACAGACGGCAGAGATGTTGTTGCTCGTTACCGGTGCAGGCATGGGCGTGGATTCGGGGCTTCCCGACTTTCGTGGCACGCAGGGTTTCTGGCGCGAATATCCTGCACTGGAACGCAACGGACTCGACTTCATGTCAGTTGCGTCACCCAGGGCTTTCCGTCAGTTCCCGGACATTGCCTGGGGGTTCTACGGTCACCGGCTCAATTTGTATCGTCAAACCGTGCCACATGCCGGCTTCGGTATTCTCAGAAAGTGGGGTGACGACTGCCCTTACGGCTACATGGCTTTCACCAGCAACGTGGATGGTCAATTTCAAAAAGCCGGGTTTGACAGCAAGCTGGTCACTGAATGCCATGGTTCGATCCACCATCTTCAATGCCTGAACGCGTGTACACCTGAAATCTGGTCCGCCGATGCTTTCACACCTGTGGTCGACGAAAAACATTGCGTTCTGGTCAACGAGCCGCCTCATTGCCCGCACTGTGGAGGCCTGGCACGGCCCAACATATTGATGTTTGGAGATGACAACTGGCTGCCACACCGCAGCGTAATGCAGCAACGCAGACTGGAGCACTGGTTGAAGAATGCCGAGCGCTTGCTGGTAATTGAAATTGGCGCAGGTACCGCAGTTTCGACTGCCCGCGATTTCACCCACGCAGTCGCCTTCAATCATTCGGCGCCTGTCATACGAATCAACCCCCGCGAACCAGAGATTTATGGTCATGCAAACCACGTCAGTCTTGCCATGGGGGGCATGGAGGCACTACAACGAATAGATGACTTCCTGATCGTATCAGGCTAAGCCTTGTGATCAGGCTGGGGTTATTGCCGGCTCTTTGAGCCTGCTGCGCATCTTTGCGCCACAAGATTTGTGAGAAAGACCTGCTGACAGCAAGGTGCCCACGCGCCGCCAATAAGCGAGCGATCGCTGGTGGTTCTACATCATAAAAGGGGGACGCTCGACATTCATTAGACTTGTTTTGGCTCTACATCATTAACGGGGGACACCGACATTCATTAGACTTGTTTTTGCGAAGAACTTGTCTAAAGGAAACAATGCCGATGTCCCCAATCGATTCTATCCTAGGGATCCCTGGGCTGGTGGTTCAGGCTGTCAAACGAACGAAGGATATTCATGTGTGGGCGGTGCCGCGCCAGCGGCCCGCCTGCGTGCACTGCGCAGGCAATCAGGTGCGTATCAAGGCCACCCACCAACGCACGCTCAAGCACACGCGCCAGGGCAATAAGCTGGTGGTGCTGCATCTGCGCGTGCCCAAGTACCACTGTCCTGATTGCAACCGATATTTCCGGCATCGCTTCGCCGGGATACTGCCCAGGCTACGTTCGACCGAGACGTATCGACTGGAGGTCTTTGAAGCCCACGAGGGTGGCGTCAGCCAGCGTAAGCTGACTCACACGCACCGCATCGGCAGTGCGACCGTCGAGCGCTGGTATCAGTCGTTCATCAAGCGGCGGGTGCTGGAGCTGTCCGGTCGCAGCTGCCCTCAGGTTCTAGGGATTGATGAGCACTTCTTCACACGCAAGAAGGGCTACGCTACCACGCTGGTGGATCTGAAGAATCACAAGGTGTTCGATGTCGTGTTGGGCCGCTCAGAGGCGAGCCTGCGTAGTTATTTGAAGCGCTTGCCGGGCAAGGAGAACGTGCGGGTAATTGTGATGGATCTGTCGGAAACGTACCGCCGGATCGCCCGGCAGTACTTCCCCAATGCCATGATCGTGGCTGATCGCTTCCATGTCGTGCGCTTGGTGAACCAGCACTTCTTGAAGCTGTGGCAGCAGTATGACCCTGAAGGCCGCAAGAACCGTGGGCTGCTGAGTCTGATGCGCCGACATCACTGGAAGCTCAGTGCGGTACAGAAGGAGAATCTGCATCAGTACCTGGCTCAGGAGCCGGTGCTTCGGGCGCTGTACTTCGCCAAGCAGCAGTTGAATGGATTCTTGGTAATGAAGAGCCTGAAAAGAAAGCGAGCTCAGAAGATGATGCCTCAGTTCCTGGCATTGATTGAGCAGTTTGAGCACAGCCCGGCTCGTGCTTTGGCTGAAACGCTCCGATCCTGGCTGGAGCCCATCGTACGGATGTGGCGCTTCACCAAATCTAACGGCATCACCGAGGGCTTCCACACTAAAATGGAAATGCTCTCACGCCGTGCATATGGGTTCAGGA
>CAZMVM010000214.1:0-5197 GCA_964569785.1 uncultured Pigmentiphaga sp.
CGGCCATCGCCTTCCTGCTGTTCCAGTATGTGGGTGATCCGGTGGTGTTCCTGCTGGGGCAGGACGCGACGCCAGAGCAGATCCGAGAACTGCGCGCCGACCTGGGGCTGGATCAACCCTTCTTCGTCCAGTTCTGGCACTTCCTCGTCAACGCGGCGCAGGGCGAGTTCGGCCTGAGCCTGCGTCAGGGCGCCAAGGTCTCGCGTCTGATCGCCGAGCGTTTCCCGGCCACGCTGGAGCTGTCGCTGGTGGCAGCGGCGATATCGAAATCACGCTTAGTCGCGGCTGCGGATCGCAAAAGCTGAACGGTCGATGTGAGAGCAGAAATGGCTGTTGTGATTTCCCCAAGCATAGAGATCTCCCCGTCGTAGATGAAGGTCGTGTGAGCGCTTCCGATTCTACGGCGCGCGGGGATACGGAGGGCTGGAATGGCTAAGTCATTCATCGCTGGGCCTTTCGCCTTCAAAGAGCAGCGTGAAGAAAATCTTGCGCACCTCTTCATACGGCGGTTCAGGGCCGAACTGGGCCACTGCAAGCGTGTACGCCGCTTCTGCCAGTTGGTCGATCTCATCGTCGTCAGGAAGCTCAAGTCCGATTTCCATTTAGTGCACCGTCACGGCTCCTTGTTGGCCCATGCCCCGGTGCCAGTTCCACAGCAAGCGCTCGTACACGGCTTCCACGGTTTCGTCGTGGGGTTCACCAAACGCGTCGCATGCCAAATCAAACGCCAGATCTTGCAGGGCCTGTTTTGTGTATTCGGTCATCTGGATATTTTGGATCGCGGCCATTTCTCTTTCCATTGGTATTTCCCGAAGAGGTGGGTATGTCGTCATTGTCACTAAGCCCGACCGAAAGAGCACGAAAGGCGTACAGCGACTTTTTGAACGCGATGAAACCCGTCGGAACTGCGCAAAAGATCGCGCAACTGATGGGAACGAGTGAGACGACGATCAGCAACATCAAAAACCAGAAGGTTGAAGAAGCGTTACTGCTTCTGTACCAACTGGGATTCAAGGTTGTGCCAAGTGACCGTGTATGCGTCGATCGCCAGATGTACGACGCATTAGCCACTATTGCGCGCCGAGCCATGGCGAACGAGCAGTCCGCTAACAACTTGATCTGGGATGAAGAGTGATGCGCCAAGTTTTTCATTTCCGGCACGACCAAGCGCGCCGAAACGCCGCACAGTTCTGCATGACCGCGCCTGAGGGCTGGACCGCCAAGTTCGATGCACCAAAAAAGTCCCGGGACCAGGAAGAAAAATATCACGCCATGATCGCCGATATCGCTCGGCAGGTAGAGCTGAATGGCCAGCGATGGGAGGTAGAGGACGCCAAACGCCTTCTGGTTGATGCATTTGCTCGGGTCATGGCAGCGAACGGCACACCGCTGAAGCAGAGCAGCCGGATCGTTCCGTCTTTGGACGGTTCCGGTTTTGTCCAACTCGGGGTTCAAACGCGTCGGTTTCGCGTTTCAGAAGCCTCAGAGTTCATCGAGTACCTATACGCCTTTGGTACTGAGCACAACGTGAGGTGGTCGGAGAAATCCCGCGTTCAAGAGGAGACGAGCACATGAAAGGCCGTACCGTCAGCGCGTCACAGAAGCGCTTTCACGATCTTCTGGCCAATGAGATTGGCTGCGTAGCCTGCGCCAAGCTGGGCATCTTTACCAACTACGTGAGCATCCATCACATTGAAGGGCGCACCAAGCCCTTGGCTCACTTCAAGGTACTGCCTCTGTGTGGTCCACACCACCAGGAAGCCGGCATCCCCGGCATCGTCGCAGTACATCCCTGGAAGTCACGCTTCGAATCGGCATACGGTCGCCAAACAGACCTGCTGGCAGAAAGCGTACAGATTCTTATCGACCGCGGATTTCAGTTGCCCGACGAGGCGCTGCTAGCCGCGGGCTTGGAGGTCGCATGAACGGACAGCAGCTTGCCGACATCGGCATAGAAACGGCCAGGCAACACGCCGAGGCCATAACGCCGAGCTGGACAGAACTTGTCCTGACTCGCCTAGAGGCATGGGTTGCTCGCCAGCGAGAGCCTTTTGCACTTGAGGATTTCCGATTTCACATCGAGCAGTATTTCGAAGAGCTGGTTCCGCCGAGTCCCAATGCTTGGGGCGCCATCAGTCGGCTGGGGGTGAACCGCGGAATCATTAGGCCCACACGTGAATACCGGCCGGCACGCAGCCCCGGAACTCATGGGCATCCTGTGCGCACGTATACCGGAGGTGAGCTATGAGCAAGATGCCATGGTTTCGCGCCTACACAGAAATGGTGGATGACGAAAAATTACGCCTTCTGGCTTTTGAAGATCGCTGGCATTTCGTGGCATTGCTCTGCCTGAAGGGACAAGGAATATTGGATGGCGATGATCCGCTACTTATGCGCAAGGTGGCCGTCAAGCTTGGCCTCGACATGCGAACCCTGGAGGAGGTCATACGCCGCCTTGCTGAAGTCGGATTGATTGACAGCAAAACGCTGCAGCCCCTGGCCTGGGAGTCTCGCCAGATGCGCAGTGATGCGGACCCGACGAATGCAGAGCGCCAGCGTCGATATCGAGCGCGAAAGAACGCGGAAAGCGTTAGTAACGGCGAGAGTAACGCGTTACGTAACGCATCCATAACGCAGCTAGAAGAAGATACAGATACAGAAGAAGATAAAGAAAAGAATAAACCCGCGCCCGCTGCGCGTGCACGCCCGTTCTCCGTGGCCGACCTGGTCGCTATGGGTGTCGATGAACAGGTTGCAAGCGAATTCCTTGTCATCCGAAAGCGGAAACGAGCGCCGCTTACGCCTTTGGCTTTTGATGGCATACGCCGGGAGGCTGGCCGGGCCGGTATCACGCTGGATGCCGCACTGCGTAAATGCGTCGAACGCGGCTGGCAAGGCTTTGAGGCTTCGTGGGTGCTAAGCGGAGCCCGCGACGATCGACCCGACAAATTCGACCCCCTGGCCTACGTGAATCGCAACCGCATCAGCCGACAGGCCGCCAATGGAGATCCCAATGTTATCGACGTGTGAACAAGGCAGCGTCTGGATGGCCCCGCATCCGAAACTCGACGGTGTGTCGATGATGGATCACCTCTTCAACAGGCTCAATGGGACTTATCCCAACAAATGGCGGGCCAACTTCCGTGACCAGCAGGCGATCGAAGACTGGAAAGAAGCGTGGGCTGAAGCCTTCGACGATGAACGCATTACGCCCCACGACGTGGCGCTGGGAATCAAGAACTGCCGTCGTATGTTCGACTGGCCACCAAGCCTTACTGAGTTCCTGCGGGCCTGCCGACCAAATCTTGAGCCGGACGTCGCCTTCTTCGAGGCTGTGCGTGGCATGCAGGAGCGCCGCAAGGGAAACAAGGGCCAGTGGAGCCATCCGGCCATCTACCACGCTGCGGTCATGGTGGGTCAGCACGACATACTGAACGCTTCCTATCAGAGCATGGAATCTCGTTGGAAGAAAGCGCTCGCGGACCAGCTCGGACTTGGCACTTGGGCAGAGGTGCCGGATCCAGCCCCGGCCCTGCCGGCGCCTGGCAAGGATATCGTCAGCAATGAGGAAGGCCGCAAGCGCGTAGAACAGTTGGCAGAGAAGGCGCTCATGCCCAGCGGGCGAGATCAGAAAGCATGGGCGCAAAGAATATTGGCCAAGCCCAAGGGACGCTCACCGGCTATCGTCGCTATGGCCAGACGTGCGCTTGATGCGGAGGTGGTATGACAGTGCACTGCATCGATTGCGAACACTTTAGTCTCCGCGACGCCGCTGGCATGGCCAAGCAAGGGTACGGGCGGTGTGCCCAAGAGCCCCGCAAGAGCGCATTCGAGAGTGCCAGCTTCCCGCGAAACTGCGCCAAGTTTGAACCAGTAGACGCCGACACCGCTGATAAGCGGCGGGCATGGCTCGATTGGGAGAGGAAACGTTTCATTCAGGAGGTAATTGCTCGATGAGAGCCCCACATATTCGCGCGCTGGGCCGGCTGAAGACCGGTCAAATGAATCGCACAGAGCAGGCTTACGCTTCGCACCTGACCCAGTTGCAAGCACTGGGCGGGATCCTTTGGCACAAATTCGAAGGCGTAAAACTCAGGCTTGCCGACAATACGTTCTATACGCCTGACTTCGCGGTCATGATGCCGGACGGTCAGATTGAGATGCATGAGGTCAAAGGCTTCTGGGAGGACGATGCGCGAGTAAAGATCAAGGTTGCAGCCAGCCTTTATCCATTCAAATTTGTAGCGCTGAAGGTCCGACCGAAGAAGGATGGCGGCGGCTGGATCAAGGAGGAATTCTGATGCGTGAGCTCAAGCAGGATTCGAAGCCGAATCGGTCCAAGAAGCCCCACCCGCGGCTGGCAGACATTCAGGCTGCGCAGCCTCCACTGAAGACCTTGAAAGGAATCGGCAACTACAACCAGTACAGCAAATACATGCTCAATAACGGGAGGAAGCGTTAATGCGGGAGCTGACCGCGGATGATCTCCTTTGGAACTGGGCCCGCTGGTGCTGGAGCGGCGAGACAGTCGGAAACATGACCCCGTATGTGTCCTGGGAGGATGACCATCGGCCGATCAATCGGGACCATGCGCTGGCGGTCGAACAGATGCATCGCGAGCTGCCGCACCACGAGGGCATGGTGATCACTGCGGAATACCCGCAGAAGAACGCGATGTTCGGAGAACTGCACGCGAAGGCAAGACAGGAAGCGGCGCGACGCTGGATTGGCCAGGTAACCGGGGTGTGGCTCAGCGAACATGAGTACAAGCTCTATTTGGGGCTGTTCAGAGACGCAGTAGGGAGGAAGCTGCTTTGAAGTACGCAAGCGAGGTTATAGATTTGATGGCTGCATATCCTGGCAGGCAGTTTCGGATGATTCAGATAGTCCGCCATGTTGCGGACGGACAGCCGAGAAATTCGAAGGAATGGGAACGCATTCGAAAGGGTGTGCGCCGCGTGTTGGGAAGCCTTGAAGAGAGCGGCCAGGTCGAATCCGACCGATACGGAGCGCAGAATGGCGGCTATGCGTTGTATCGATGGAAACCGGGACATGAGGTGGTGGTAAACCGGGACGCAATCCGGGACAATATCGGCAGGGCTTTTGCGCCCTGAATTTTGAGCCTCGCCACGTGCGGGGCTTTTGTTTTTGAACTGTCTGCGAGGCTCGGCTTTGCCATCAGTTTGCTTACGAAATA
>CAZMVM010000215.1:0-5178 GCA_964569785.1 uncultured Pigmentiphaga sp.
GTTGCACCCAGAATTCGGGTCAGTGCCTTACCGCTGCCGCGCGAGCAGTACGCGAACGCATTGGAAACCGACCAAGCAGACCTTGCCATCGGCAATCTGCCGCTGCTGCAAGGAGCCTTTTATCAACAGCGGCTGTTCGAAGACGACTATGTCTGCCTAATAAGAAGAGACCATCCGCTTCTAAGTTCTGCTCTTGGTCTCGACGAGTACCTCAGCGCTCAGCATGTAGCGGTCATTAACAGCGTTGGGGACGCGATGGTGTCGCGTGAATTGACACGTCGGGGGCTGAGCCGTGAAATCGTCCTGGAAATACCTAACTTCCTGACGGTTTACGACATCATTAAGAACAGTGATCTGCTTGCCACTGCTCCTTCCATCGTGGCCCGCTCCCGCCTGCCAGACGACTCGGTCGTTGTCAGGCCCTTGCCGATTTCAATACCGAGGGCCAATGTTCGACAGTATTGGCACCTTCGTTACCATAACGATCCGCCGCATCAATGGCTACGCTCTGAGTTAGCTCGCTTGCATCACGCTGCTGCAGACGACGAGCTTGGTCTTCCACGTAGCGTCGAGCCCCCGCCGCCCAGTAGCTCGGGCGCAGACAATGGGCAGGCCTGCAAGGCAAGTTAGTCGGAAGCCCCTGCCAAGCCAACAGGTTGAACGACTAGGAATCGGCGGGTGGCACGGACGGACGCATTCCTATGGGATACGTAAGGTTGCACTCACAGCGTGGCTCAGTCCTAGCATCGGCTTAGACGGTGTAGCTGCCAGCGAGGATCTGGCGGGCGATAGAACTGCGGTGGATTTCCGTGGTTCCGTAACCGATGCTCATGCCGCGCACGTCGCGGTAGTGTCGTTCGTAAGGATACTCTTCCGATAATCCGTAGGCACCGGCAAGTTGAATCGCTTCGTTGGTTACCCGAACCGACATGGCGTTGACGTAGGTCTTTGTGATCGACGTGTCTGTGATACTGGGCGTTCCGGCGTCGACACGCGCAGCCGCACGATAGAGCAGGGCCCGGGCTGCTTCGATATCTATGGCCATGTCGGCAAGTTTCCACTGCAATCCTTGCTGATCGGCCAATGGGCGCCCAAACTGCTTTCTATCTTTCACGTGTTGAACGATGCTTGCAAATGCCGCTTCCGCGACGCCAAGACAGATGGGCGGGTTGCCCGAAATGCGGTCAGCGTCCAGGACCTGAAAGAGATCGCGCATCTGCCCTGCTGGCAAAAGCAGATTCTCGGCGGGGATGCGGCAATCCTCGAACACGAGTTCGGCCATCCCAGTACCGCGCAAGCCCATCAGGTCAAGGTGACGTCCAATCGAGAAGCCCGGGGTGTCCCGTTCAACCAAAATCGCGCCTACGCCTCGTAATCCAGGGTTGTCGTTTAGGCGAACTAACACCAGGAATAAGTCGGAGACCTGGGCACCCGAACACCATAGTTTTGCGCCATTCACGACATAGTGGGAGCCGTCCAGCACAGCGCGTGTCTTCACATTGCCAACATCGGAACCAGCGTCGGGTTCCGACATACTCCAGGCAGCAAACAGCTCTCCTTTGGCAAGTTTGGGCAGATAGCGTTGCCGATGCTCTTCTGTGCCGAGGGCAGTGATCGCACGAGTCGTCGCGCCGTCTGTGCAGGAAAACAGGAGCGCGGTGTTAGCGCAAGCACGCGCCAGCTCTTCGATGACCAGTACGAGATCGAGTAAGCCCAAACCCGAGCCTCCATACTGGGTGGGAATTGAAATGCCGGTAAACCCGTGCTCGGCGAGCAACTTGATGTTCTCGATCGGCGCGCGATACTCGCGATCGACCTGTGCGGCTTTGGGCTCGAACTCTTGCGCAGCGAGCCGTCGAACGGCATCTCGCAGCATGATCTGCTCGGAAGTAAGGTTGTAATCTCGCATAGCTTCTGCCTACATTGATGCTTGAACTTCAGGGTGATCTCTACTGGGCAAAGACCTGAATGGCTCGGGTTGGTTGTCTAGACGGGTCACAGAAGAGGCGTGAATGATGCCGTCGCAAACGTTACGTCGACATCGAAGGGTCAGCCGCAAGCTAGCAGCATGGTGACACTCAGGCCAATCGATTGATCGGGCCTCTTGCCGAGAGCAGTTCGCTGGCAATGATGATGCGCTGCATTTCCGACGACCCCTCTGTGATCGTGCGACTGCGCGCATCGCGGAACATCAACTCTAACGGCAGCTCGCGAGACAATCCGGTACCGCCGTGAATCTGAATGGCGCGATCCACCACACGTATGAGCATTTCATCGGCATACAGTTTGACTGCGGATGCTTCAAAATGATAGGGCTCTCCTTGATCGGCCTTGGCCGCAGCGTGATACGTCATCAGCCGCGCCGCATGCAATTCGACCGCGGAATCTGCGATCATCCATTGAATGGCTTGACGTGATGCCAGCGGCTTACCAAAGGTATGGCGAGTATTCGCATAGTCGATAGCGAGCTGCAATGCACGCTCCGCACGCCCGATTGCCTTGGGGCCATGTACCAATCGACCCATATCAAGGAACTCTCGCGCCAGTTTCCAGCCGGAGCCAACCTCTCCGACAAGTTGTCGTTCGCTGACTCGGACGTCATCGAAAATGAGCTCCCAGGGCCGGTCGGGAGACATCAGCTCGAATGATTGTCCAAGTTGAAAACCTGGAGTATCGCGTTCGATCAAAAAGCAGGATATGCCTTGATCCTTGCCGTTGACCATGGTGCGGGCAAAGAGCTGCACGAAATCGGCTTTATCCGCTCCAGTAATGAATACCTTTCTGCCATTAATGCGAAAGGTGCCGCCTTCCAGCACGGCGGTGGTTTTCATCGACGAGGGATCCGACCCGCCGTTGGGCTCTGTCAGGGCAAAGCAGGTGCGCTTTTCCCCGCGCACCACCGGTAGCAAGTAATTTTCCCTTTGTTCCTCGTTGCCGTGGAACAATACTGGCCCCAGGTACGGCGTGAACGGCGAGGGTGCGCGAAATGATGGTATTAATGACTTGGCTAATTCCTCGAAAACGAGGCACGCTCCGAGGACGCTTACACCGCCGCCGCCTACCTCCGTTGGTAGGTCGAAAGCCCAAAAGCCAAGTTCCTTCGCTTTCGCTTGTAACGCTGATCGAACATCATCGGGCAAGTCTGGAGATTCTGCATACAAGGGTTCCAGAGGCATTAGCTCTTCTTCCACGAAGCGTCGCGTGGCGTCACGCAACATGCGCAACTCCTCCGGAATATTAAAGTCAAGGGTGAGTCCCTCCATGGTCTTACCTCTCGTGATGTCCAGCGTCGTTGGTTCGTACCGTTTGTGGATAGTGCAATACTTGCTTGATTGCTCTGGAACGTTAGGCGCTAGTGTTGGTGTGACGAATGAAGCAAACGAACTTAAATGACGTCGCTTGCCTTCAGGTCGCGAATCGTGGCTTCGCTGATACCTAGCTCGGTGAGTATTTCGTGAGTGTGTTCCCCCAAAGCAGGCGGCGGAAGGAAGCTGCTCGTATTGTCGCCGTCAAAACGGATGGGGCGGTTGGCTGCCTGAACCGGACCGTACTGTGAATGATCAACGGTGTAGAACACGTTGAGGTGTTTCACCTGCGGGTCGTCGGCCAGATCGTCCAGACGGTTTTCCTGCGCGAACGGCACGTCGTGGCGGCTCAACTTTTCGATCCACACGTGACGATCCTGTTGCGCGAAGGTTTGTGCCAACTCGTTGGCTAATTCTTCATAGCGCTCAACACGAACTTCACGTGTGGGAAATCGCTCGAGCAGGTCGGGCCGCTCGATGGCTGCAACCAGGCCCTGCCAGAACTTTTCCGGCGACGAGAGGTGTAGGCCGATGCGTAATCCGTCTTTACAGGTAAGGACATACGATTGCGACACAGCAGCCCGCCCATAAATGGTGGGTCCACGGCCGCTGGCAAACAACGTGCCGAGCGGTTCAGTCGCCGCGCCGATCATGGCTTCCAGCATGCTAACTTCAACGTTGCGCCCCTGGCCTGTTTTTGATCGCTCGACCAGTGCACCCAGTATGCCGATACAGGCATACAAGCCAGTGAGTGTGTCGGAGATTGCAGGGCCAGCCACGCGAGGATCGCTGCCAGCGTGAAACAACGACAACCAGCCTGAAACCGCTTGCCCTACATTATCGTATGCGGGGCGAGTTGCGTAAGGACCGCTGGCACCGAAGCCTGTAATGGAACAATAGACGAGCGCAGGATTAATTTCACGCAGTCGTTCGTAATCGATGTTGAGCTTCTTTTCGACGCCCGGGCGTGTATTGATCAGCAAAACATCGGCTCGCGCGACCAGCTGATCGAATAACTCGAGTCCCTGAGGCTTGGTGTAGTCCAGTGTCAGACTGCGCTTATTGCGGTTGTGTGCCTGAAACTGAGGACTGTAATTACCACCCTTGAACGAACGAAACGGATCTCCCTGACCTGGACGCTCAACCTTGATCACATTTGCGCCCAACTCGGCGAGTAACATTGCGGCAAAGGGGGCGGTGATGAAATTGCCGAGGTCAAGAACCTGGATGTCCTTCAGAACTTTCATTCGTTCCCTTCCTTGGTTTGCCCGTAATTCTGGTGTGCCTCTTCGTCGGCTCGCAACCAGATTTCCTGTGCGATGGGATCGCTCTGTTCCTCGACAAGGTGACCTACCAGCCCGATGGCGCGGCCCATGACGGCGATTCCGCGGGCCGCCTTCCAGGGAATTTCAAGCTCACAGCAAATTGCACCGATTGCACCCGTTGCGTTCACGGGCAGGTCACGACCCAGCCGATCGGAAGCGACGTCGGCGATTTTCTGCATTAAGGTGACGTACGGCCCGCTATATCCCAGCTCGGCGGCTAACGAGAATAGCCGCACGGCCCGCGGGTCTTGAGGTTTGTGCAGGTTATGGCCAATGCCAGGGATGGGGCGCTTGGTGCTTCTGTGGCGCTCGACAATGGATGCCGCGAGCGCGTCCAGGTCGCGGTCACCTGATTCGCTGATCGATTCGTGCAACAGTCGAGCAGCTCCTTCGGCTGTGCCGGCGAACGTAGAGCCGACGCCGCAAAGCCCTGCCGCCACTGCAGACTGGAGCGCCTCGGGGGCCCCGAGATACGTTAACCGGCTCACAATGGCCATGGGAGTGAGGCCATGTTCCACGAGGGTCACCAGGATGGCGTTGAACATTTT
>CAZMVM010000216.1:0-5163 GCA_964569785.1 uncultured Pigmentiphaga sp.
CTAACGCAAGCATTATTTACTAGGTAGTTTCCCTAACTCAAGCAGAATGCGGTTAACGGCAGCTGTGCGCGACTCGCCTGTTTGTTTGGTGATTGCATCAAGTGCGGCGTTAGCCTCTGGGCTCAGGCGCACTCGCAGGATTGCCCCGCCTGCGCTAATTAGGCGCTCGTCGTGTTGGGCGACTCGTTGTGCTGTGCTTTGTGGTTTCGTCATGCGGTTATTATGCGTTGAGCACTAACGGGAGGCAAGCGGAAAAAAAGGCGTCATTTTTCTCATATTTTGGCCCCATTAAGTCCCCATACAAGGATAAATCCATTGCAAATCAATGGCTTTCGAGTCCCCCTCCTCGCACCACCTATCTGACATCCCGACGCTACCCCACCAGCGGGGGGCGGCACTTATTGCCGGGCTAGTCAGGCTCTACCCCATCAACGGGGATCGCCACTTATCAGACACGGTGAATCACTCCGTTCCAACCGCCTAGAGCCAAGACTCGCTAGCGGTAATTTTCAAAGTTCCTAAATCCAAACGCCGGCGTGAGAGCATTTCCATTTGGTGTGGAAGCCCTCGGTGATGCCATCGGGTTTGGAGCGGACGCCACCGAGTCTTGGACTTCATGGTTCCGTTCATATTAAGCCCCACTAGCAAGCCGAGCCTGGGGTGCAGATAGACGTCGTTTACGCTAGATGTAACTACTGTGGCGGATTCCCGTGGCAATCCTTACCCTATGAAAGCCGCTGAAAGAGGGATGGTCTCTTCATTGTGTTGCTCTGAGGGCGTCATTGTCGTGACCCATAAACACAAGGATGCGAGTCCTTCATTGCATGATTGACCCTGTTGCTAACCCACCTCTTGGCGATAAAGCCGGCACGCGGCGGACCGTTAGAGCATAAAATGTTCACACCTTTCCAAACCCTTGCATGACCACGTTCAGCATCACTCACGTTCACGATACCTTGTACCGTAACGCGTTCTGATAAGACGTGGGGCGAACACAATTGAACCAGAACGGTGTCGGGGTATCATGAGCCGGAACAGGGAGCAACGTACCTGAGAAAAGTAGGTATATATAAAAAGTAGGTACGTTTAAGGAAATCGTATCGCCAGAGGGGGCGACTGGCTTCTGTTGCAATCTTAACTAACACCCTGTCCATAGAAATAGTCCAACGTGGTGACGGATACAATGTACGGCCAATGTCTATATCGGTGCAGTCCGCCCGATAAACGGCATCATTGCATTGCGCCCGAAAGGTCGCCATGTAAACAAGGTTTCTATTGTTAGCGGTATCCTACACCCATGACGTAGTCCCGCAGCAGCGCTTCTTCGTACTCGACTTCCTGCAACAGATACTGCAACGCGTCACTAGCGTATAACAGACCCATTGGTCGCGAGGTTGTATCGATGACCGGCATTTGCTTGAGCAAACGCTGTTTCATCGTGTCCCACACATTTCTCAGGCTATCCGCTGGTTGGCAGGCGATCACATCGCGAGTCATGATCTCTGCAATGTGGTGACGGCAGCTGAAGCCGGTGCAATGGCTGATTTGTCTGACGATATCGGTTTTGCTCACGACCCCAGTCATAACACCTGCGGCGTCGCAGGCGACCACAACCTTGGTGTCGCGGGATCCCAAAAGTTGGGCGGCCTCTACTACGGGAGCATCCTCGGGCAGGGTTACCAGACGCTTCTCCGCAACCGGTAGCAGCAATTTGATATGCATTGCATGGCTCCTGTGAATCCCCCGGCTCAGCACCAAGGCTTCCTCTCAGCGTCTGATCGTTAGGCAAGAAGTGAGGCTGAGCTCGTCGGTAAGAAGTGGCGGCAGCTCTGGCTTCACTCTACACAGCAAAAGGCGGATAGCGACTATCCCTGGCGAGGTTAGTCGCAACCGCGCTACAAGTAAACAAAGTTCCTTGCAGGCTGCGTGAGAAGCCGGGCTTGCTAAGCTATGTGAGACGATAGGTAAGCAAAACTGCGTAACGGTATGCAACCGATAGAGGAGGACTTGATGCGGTTGGACCGCTACTTGAGCGAGTGTACAGAGCTGTCGAGATCGATGGCAAAAGCCGTGTTGGCACGCGGCGAGGTCACAGTGAACGGCATGCCTGAGAAGAAGGGCAACCGACATATCCGCAAGGAAGATCGTGTCTGCTGGAACGGAGAGGTGCTGGAACCTATTGGGCTGCGCTACATCATGTTGAACAAGCCCGAGGGGTATGAGTGCACGCGAGGAGGAAGCCGCTACCCCTCTGTTTTTAACTTGCTGGATATCGAGCGCGCTGAACGGCTACACACCGTTGGACGTCTTGACGTGGATTCTACGGGTCTGCTTTTTGTGACGGACGACGGCCGCTGGACGCATCGCATCATCTCGCCCTGGTACCGGTGCGAGAAGGTGTACAGAGTTCGTTTGGCCAAACCATTGGCAATCGACGCCGTCCAGCGGTTTCGTGAAGGAATTCTTCTTAAAGGAGACGATAATCCCACACTTCCCGCAGAGCTGGAAATCATTACGCCCAGCGAAGCGCGGCTCAGTTTGCAAGAGGGGCGTTATCGTCAAGTCAAGCGCATGTTCACCGCAGTGGGGAACCGGGTGGTGACCTTGCACCGTGAACGTATCGGCGAGGTTACCCTCGACGCCGATCTGCTCCCGGGCGAGTCGCGCTTTTTGTTACCCGAGGAGATTGCGTCATTCTGGCAGTTGCGGTCGGTTCGTTAGACAAGGCGGTTGGTGTCCATCCCCTGGGCACCTAGCCCGCATGCGGTGCGGAGCCACGTCTGGTGTAGCAACCGCTACTGCAGCGACGCGCTGATGACATGTTTGGCGCCCCAGGCACTGGCTATTGCAAAGACTGCACTCCGGTTCTAGCAGGCTTGAGATCGTGCGCGAGATTCGCGATCATGCGGTACGACTTCAAGCGCTGATCGTGATCGAACACGTCCGACACAATGATGAGTTCATCGACGCCGGTCTCGTTAATGAATTTCTGCAGCCAGGCGCGGGCAGTATCGGGCGATCCATACACGGATGCCGCCAGAAAGTCTGCGGCTTGCGCCTTCTCCTGCGGCGTCCAGTACTCGTCGATATTATCGATCGGGGGCTTGCTAAGTCCTCGATTGTTGCGAAACAGATCCGTAACCGACATTTGCTGAGTGGTCGCTAGGCGCCGCGCCTCGTCGTCCGTGTCGGCCACGATAACGTTCACGCCGGCCATGGCATGCGGCGTTTGCAGTTGTGCCGACGGCTTGAAATAGGCACGATAAATCTGCAAGGCGTTGTGCAACATGGCTGGCGCAAAGTGAGAGGCAAATGCGTAGGGCAAACCCAACTCAGCAGCAAGGCGGGCGCCATACGTACTCGAACCGAGGATCCACAGGGGGATGTTGCTGTTGGCGCCGGGTACCGCACGCACGCGCTGGCCCTCGGCTACGGGCCCGAGAAACATCTGCAGTTCGAGAACGTCTTGGGGGAAGGTGTCCGCGCTGGTGGGGCTGCGGCGCAGAGCCCGCAAGGTAAGTTGGTCGGTGCCGGGGGCCCGGCCAAGCCCGAGATCGATTCGTCCGGGGAACAGGGCATCCAGAGTGCCAAATTGCTCGGCAATGATCAGGGGAGCATGGTTGGGCAACATGATACCGCCGGCACCGACCCGGATGGTTTTACTGCCTGCTGCGATGTGCGCAATGACGATGGAAGTTGCGGCGCTGGCAATACCCGGCATGTTGTGATGTTCGGCAACCCAAAAGCGCTGGTAACCCCAGGTCTCGGCGTGGGCGGCTAGATCGCGTGCATTATCCAGGGATTGGCGGATACTGCCGCCTTCCCGCACACGGACTAGATCCAGAATTGAAATAGGAAACATGGCTGATTTCGGTTTATGAACGGTTGCGGTTAGGGTACCGGAAATTCTCTAGCGCACCACTTTTCCGTCAGGCTTGTTTACGCGTCGTCACCTTGCGCAATGATTTTCTGCGCTCGATGAGCGAATATGTCCGCGCTTTGTCTTTTATGACGATCACGGTGGTGCATGCTGCAACGCAGCGACAAACTTGAAGCGCGGCTTTAAAGGCGTACACCCCCCCGCATGCTCCAGATTTAGATACGCAAAAATTTGTTAGACCATCCCGACGAGGAGGCGTTCGACCAATGGTGTAGAGACGTGCGCGCATATAGGCTATAAAATGCCCCGTTTCGAATCCGACTTCTTCTCATCTTGTCTGGCCGTGCGCCAGGGGTCCTAGCAGGCCGCAGGTGCCGGCACCCTCAAGGCGAGGTGTCGGTACGCCGGTGCTTGCGAAGCACGACTTTCGGAGACTCTGCGTTATGAACGCTGTTACCAATCCTGATCCTTCCATCCAGATAAATGCACCCGAGTGGGTGCGACATAAACGAATAAAGGAATGGGTGGCCCAAATCGCGGCCCTAACGAAGCCCGACCGTATCGAATGGTGCGACGGTTCCCAGGAAGAATACGATCGGCTATGCGCGATGATGGTAGAAGCAGGAACGTTGCGCCGCTTGAATCCGGAAAAACGGCCAAACTCTTACCTGGCGTGGTCAGATCCGAGCGATGTGGCACGCGTCGAAGATCGCACCTTCATCTGCTCTGAGAAAGAAGAAGATGCGGGGCCCACTAACAATTGGGTGGATCCTGTCGAGATGCGCGCAACGCTGAACGGCTTGTTCGACGGCAGTATGCGCGGTCGCACCATGTATGTGATTCCGTTCTCAATGGGGCCTCTCGGTTCTCCCATTGCTCATATCGGGATTGAACTGACGGATTCACCTTACGTCGTGGCCAGCATGCGTCTGATGACGCGGATGGGTCGCCAAGTGTACGACGTTCTTGGTACCGATGGAGAATTTGTCCCCTGCGTGCACTCCGTGGGCGCGCCGCTAGAGCCGGGCCAGGCCGACGTTGCCTGGCCATGTAACGATACCAAGTACATTGTGCACTACCCCGAAACCCGCGAGATCTGGTCTTTCGGGTCTGGGTACGGAGGGAATGCGTTGCTGGGCAAGAAGTGTCTCGCCCTGCGCATCGCATCGAAGATGGGACGTGACCAAGGGTGGCTGGCCGAGCACATGCTGATTCTGGGCGTGACGTCGCCGGAAGGACGCAAATACCACGTCGCCGCGGCATTCCCATCCGCGTGCGGTAAA
>CAZMVM010000217.1:0-5131 GCA_964569785.1 uncultured Pigmentiphaga sp.
CTAATGCGTTGCATCGCGCTATCCGACGCGTGAAACGCGACGGCTAGAAAGCGCGCCACCAAGGCGAGCATCATGGTTACCAGCGTGCCTTTGAGAATTTCGTAACCCGAAAAGCCGGTGAGTCGCGCCAGGTTTACCAGCCGTTCGTCCAGCCATGCGATTGGAATAAAGACGCCCACGGCGAGCACAGTGCCCGGGACTGCATAACCCAAGGTCGATAGGCGAATTGCGCAGCGGCTCACGCGGTCGGCGTAATTGCGGCGCACCCAGGCCAGGATCAGGGCGAGAACGATGGCCGTTGTGGCCGCCGCCAAAGCCAGCTGGAGCGAATTCCACACAAATCCCCAGTACCGGGCATCGAGGTCCTCACGCCAAACTTCCATGGTCCAGATGATGAGCTGGGTGACGGGGATAATAAACGCCGCGGTCAGTACCAGGGTGCAAATGAGGGGGGCAATGACACGCCATTTGCCCGTGAGCTCGATGCGTGGACTATAGGCCGAGGTGACCTGGTATTGGCGCCGGCCGCGCAGACGTTGTTCAAAGGCCGCCAATACTAAAACGAACATCACCAGCAATGAGGCCAGCTGGGCAGCTGCGGGCAAATTAAACAGACCAAACCACGACTTATAGATGGCGGTCGTGAACGTATCATAATTAAACACAGCGACCGCACCGAAGTCGGCCAAGGTCTCCATCAAGACCAACGTCAACCCGCCGATGATCCAGGGTCGAGCCATCGGGAGGGCGACCTTGAAGAATGCCTGGCGACGCGTCAGGCCGAGTGTTTGTGCTGCTTCCAGCGCGCGGCGACCCTGGGTTCGGAAGGCGTTGCGTGTTAACAGGTATACGTACGGATAAAAAGCCATCACCAGCACAATGGTGACAGCGCCAAGCCCACTGCGGACGTTGGGAAACGCTCGGCTACTGCCGAACCACTCACGAGCGAGCGTCTGAACCGGTCCCGCATAATCGAAGATTCCGATCTGGACGAACGCCAGCACGTAGGCCGGGATCGCCAGCGGCAGCATGAGCGCCCATGAGAAAAAACGCCGGCCAGGGAACTCGCAGGCAGCCGTCAGCCAGGCGAGCGGAACGCCCACCGCCAGCACACCCAACGATACGGTCACGAGCAACAGACCGGTATTCAACAGCACCCGAGGTAATACGTACGTACCCAGATGGGCCCATACCTCGGGTTGCGGCGAGATAAAGTATGCAGCTACGACAGCCAGGGGAATGGCTGTCAATAAAGCAATGGGCAGGGCGAATAAGGCCCCGCGTGACCATGATTGTCTAACGGTAGCCGACACGATCCAGCAAGAGAATAGCTTCAGGTTGCAATCGGCCAACCTGGGCGGCGTTGGTCGTATCTTCCTCAAACTCGCCCCAAGCCTGAACGATGGGGTCGGCTTCTACGTTTGGGTTCACCGGGCTCTCAAAGGTGCCATGAGTGTAGCCTGCTTGCGCATGTTCAGACGACAGCCACTCAAGCAGCTTCAACGCGCCCTCAGGGTTCTTCGCATGACGGGTGACGCCACCGCCTGAAAGGTTTACGTGCGTACCGCCTTGGCCTTCACCCTGGTTGGCCCAGAAGAGAGAGACCTTGTTCTTGAAATCGGGGTCGCGATTAATGAGGCGACCGTAATAGTAGGTATTGGCGATACCGACTTCGCACTGGCCAGCTGCAATGGCTTCCAGCAGTCGGCTGTCGCTGGTGAAAACGTCCGTGGCCAGATTGTTAACCCAGCCGCGTACAATTTCTTCGGTCTTTTCCGGCCCATGACGCGACAGCAGCATGGCCACGAGTGATTGCGTGTAGGTCTGCTTGCCGGTGCGCAGGCACAGCTTGCCCTTCCACTTGGGGTCGGCCAGGGCTTCGTAAGTCGACAATTCGCTGGGATCGACCTTCTTCGGATCGTAGAAAATCGTGCGCTCGCGCCGCGACAACCCATACCAGTGTCCTTCCGGGTCGCGCATGCTTTCGGGGATGTTTTTTTCCAGTTCCTTGGACTGCGTGGGGCGTAACAATCCGCGATCGGCGGCGCGCCACAGGTTACCCACGTCAACGGTGATGAGGAGATCGGCAGGTGTGCTAGCACCCTCGGCCGCAAGACGCTCCATGAGCGCGTTGCCGTTGTCGGTCAACATGCGAATCTCGACCCCGGTTTCTTCCGTATAACGGTCGAGAGTAGGTTTGATCAAAGCTTCAATGCGCGATGAATAAATGGTGACCGGCTGTTTGTTCTCGGCCTGATCAGCACCATGCGCTGGCGCAATAGCCGCGATGCATGCGGTAACAGCTGCGACAAGGGCACGTAGGGGCTGCATATTTTCTCCTCTAAGGATGAGAGACGCTTATTGCAAGGCAAGCACCCGTTGGGTGTGTGCTGTGAATTGTATCCTAAATGAGAACCATTATCGCATCATTTTGCGATTGCGACTCGTTATCGATACCCTGGCGGTATGGGCAAAATTACGCGTCAGGGTCTGTTGACCGGGCACTTGATACGCTATCCTTAGCATGACATTAGGCTGTCACATTTCGCCTGTATCGTTGTGCTGTTCGCGGCGCTGGGCAGGCCCCCAGGTCGTTATTGGATTCAAGGAGTAGGCATGGCCGAACACACCCACCGGCAATTCGATGCTGAGATCGAAGATGTACGTTCGCGCTTTCTGCAAATGGGCGGGCTGGTCGAGTCGCAGATTGCTGGCGCCGTCGACGGTCTGGCCAACGGCGATATCGAATTGCTCGACCGCGTCATTGCGCGCGAAGCCGAGGTCAACCGCTTTGAAACCGAACTCGATGAGGCCATCAGCCGCATACTCGCCCTACGTCAGCCCGCCGCCGTCGATCTGCGCTTGATGATTACGCTCACCAAGATGATTACCGACATGGAGCGTGCCGGCGACGAGGCAGAGAAGATCGCGCGGATGGCAAAAATGATTCACGAAGCAGGGCGTCGCAACATGCCTGCGTTAGAACTCTGGCACATGGCAGGGTATGTCCACACCATGATGCGCGAGACTCTCGACGCCTTTGCACGTATGGATGCACAGCTCGCTGCTAACGTGGTGCGGCAGGACAAGAACGTCGACAATGAATGGCAAGGAGCCATCCGGCACCTCATCACCTACATGATTGAGGACCCGCGCACAATTTCGCGTGCGATCGAGCTCTTGTTTATCGCCAAGGCACTGGAGCGCATCGGTGATCACGCCAAGAATATGGCAGAGCTCATTATTTATCTTATTCGCGGTACCGACGTCCGCCACACGGGCGTTGAGAACGTGGAAAAGCAGGCCCTCGGCGGAGAACCTCAGCCCGAATAAAGGTAAGTCACGGGCCGTGCATTCGTAGCGGCCGCCCTTATTGAGTTGGCGGCCGGCTCGTAATGCAGCGCTCTCATTCGTGAAGTTGGAGCCCCGGCCGCTTCGTCGAAAGGGGTGCTTCGGGCACCAACACAAGCGGATCGCCTCGATACGTCTTCGCCAAATACTGAGACCCAGGACGGCGCGGTCCCCCATGCCCTTATAGAGCGGGCGGGATGAAGTGTTGAGTACTGAAGTTCTCGGATTTTGGCCGCGTCAGTACTGGTACGTCTCCAGGCAAGCTTTTCAAATAGTCAAGAAATGCCTGCGTCTGCGATAAGCCTACATCCAGTCGGCGCTCGCCCGTGATCGTTGCGAACGTGGTGTAGTCGTCTTTGCCATCGGCCAGAAAACCGATAGTGGCAACGTGGTAGATGGTGTCGGGCTCAAGCGCCACCCATTGCCCATCCGGGTTACGCACCTGCAGATTGTTAACTCGTGATCCGCGGGGGCGGGTATAGTCAACCTGCCAACGCAGCCCCGCCGCGTAGGGGTAGCTTCCTGTCGCACGGCGCGCCAGAATCGCTTCAAGTGCCTCCTCTAACGCGCGCTTGAGTTCCGCGCCCGTAACGCTCAGGCGTACGACTTCGTTGTCAAAGGGCAGTAGGGTATAGACGTCTTCGACGGTAATCGGACCTGGGGGTAGCGATACGCGAACACCTCCGGCATTCTGGAGCGAGATTTGCGCGTCGAAGTAGCGTGCTCCCAGATGCAGAAGCGCCTCGGCCATCAGTTGTTGCACGTCGCCGCCATGCGCTATGACATGTGAATCTGCATTGCACGCGGCGTCTAGGGCAGACAAGGCCGGAGGGGCAATGGGGCCAGGAACGCGTCGTTGGCACAACGGCATCGCTGCGGTCGCAACGGTGCTAGCGCCGTAGGCTTGCTTTTGTTCGCGAAATGGTTGTAAGGCGGCAACCACGGCGGGATGCGGATGGGTGACTCGGAACACGCCACTACTGGCAAGATCGTTCAGTGCACTCGCTGTTTCCTCCGGGGACAACGGCTGGTTGTTCACACGCCGCAATTCGCTGCCTACGAGGAGGTGCGGGGTGCCCCGACAATAGGTTACCCGCCCGTCTTCATCGAAACCCACATGTAGCTCACCCAACACTTTGCTGTATTGAAAGGCTTGCACGACACAGGTTCGATCGCCTTCCGCATTCTGAACTTCCGTAGGGTAGGGGCCGACGGGGTCGATGCCGTACTGGCCCAGTGTGGGTGGCCCGAGCAAGCTATGCGAATCGCCGCCGACGATGACGTCCACTCCGCGCAAAGCACGGGCCAGGGTTAAATCATTGCCATAGCCGATATGGGTCTGAAGCACGATCTTGTTGACCCCTTGTGCTCGCAGATGATCGATTTCATCTTGGGCAGCAGTAAGCTCGCTGATAAAGAGCGTGTCGGGGTTGGGGCGTGACGACTGTTTGGTTTTGTGGGCAATGGTAAGCCCGACGATACCGATGCGTTCATCTCCGCGCTCCAGAACGACGCTACGGCGCACCAAGCCGGTGTCATGCGCATCCTTCAAGGGGGATGTCGGGCCGAACCGGACGTTGGCCGACAAAACCGTGGTGGAACAATTGCCGTTGCCTAATAAGTCAAGGAAGTGGCGTAAGCCGGCGTCGCCATCATCGAACTCGTGATTGCCCAGAGTAAAGGTGTCGAAACACACCTGATTCATGGCAGTGGCGTCAGCGGCGCCTTGGGACAGGGGATAGTAAAGGTCGCCAGTAATGGCGTCGCCTGCATGCACCTT
>CAZMVM010000218.1:0-5130 GCA_964569785.1 uncultured Pigmentiphaga sp.
ATGTTGTCGCCAGAATTCGAGAGCGCTACGGGCGTACCCAAGAACCAGGGCGACAGGAAGGGAAAGGGGTTGGCCGCACTCGACTATTTCGAGCAGAAGCAACCGGACGAGATTCCGGAGGTTCTGAAAGAACTGTTGCGTGCTGTCTACCGCGATCCGGAGATCGTCCAATGACTACTTTTCTTCGGCTGCTCGCCGAGAATGACAAGCGTGAAAAGCTGGCGTCAGCCTGCGCATGTTTGCGCGCCGGCGAACCTGACGCGCGGGTGTTCGAGGTCGCGCCCGATGCCTTCGACGTCGTGCCGGGCAAGCCCTTTGCCTACTGGGTGAGTGACGCGGTCCGAACGACTTTCGCAAGGCTATCTGCCTTTGAGTGCGATGAGCGGACAGCTCGCCAAGGGCTGGCTACAGCGGATGACTTTCGCTTTGTGCGTGCTTGGTGGGAATCGCATGAAGAATTAAATTGGCGGAATTTCGCAAAAGGCGGCTCTTTCTCGCCTTTTTATTCAGATGTATATCTGGCAGTAAATTGGCGCCAAGATGGGAAAGAGATGGGTGCGTTTTCTGGAAGTGTTATTCGAAATCCCAACCTCTACTTCCGCCCAAGCCTCACTTGGCCGCGCCGCACTACAAGCGGACTCAGCTTGCGTGTCATGCCCCGTGGCTGCATCTTTGCCGACAAAGGTCCCGCCGCCTTTGTCGCCGACGACGTACCAGATGCGCTGCTGGCGTTACTTGCCCTAACCAACAGCCAAGCCTTTGGCCTGCTAGTGTCGCTGCAATTGGCGGCGGCTGATGCGGCGGCACGCTCCTACGAAGTGGGCGTTATCCAGAAAATCCCCCTCCCCGATCTCAACTCTGCGCATCAAACCAAGCTCGCCACGCTGGCGCGCCGCGCTTGGTCACTCAAGCGCACGCTGGACACCATCAGCGAAACCTCGCACGCTTTTGTCTTACCCGCCGCGCTGCGCACCCGCCTGGGCGATTACGATCCACCGGCCATTGAAGCTGAACTGGCACGCATTCAGGCCGAGATCGACGACATCGCCTTTGATCTTTATGGCTTCAATGAGGCCGACCGTGCTGCGGTGCAAGGTAATCAAGGTGTCGTCGATGATGATGGCGATACCGGGGACAGCGGAGATGATGAAGGCGACGATGAAGACAGTGCTGCACCCATCGACCATACGGCCGGTTTGTTGAGCTGGGCAGTGGGCGTGGCCTTTGGTCGTTTCGACTGGCGGCTCGCCACGGGAGAGCGCGCGGCACCCGCCGAGCCGGAACCCTTTGATCCGTTGCCGGCGAAAAGCCCCGGCATGTTGCCCGATGGTGCCGAACCCTTCCATGCACATGCAGGCATCCTGGCGGACGACCAAGGCCATCCCCATGACCTCGCGCGTCTCGTGGAAGAGGTGTTGGCTCGCGTGGATGTCTCAGTGCCGGAAGACGTGCGCCACTGGCTGCAACGTGACTTCTTCCCCTTCCATCTACAGCGTTATTCCAAGAGTCGCCGCAAAGCGCCCATCTACTGGCCACTGAGCACGTCATCCGGCAGTTATACGCTGTGGGTCTATTACCCCAGCCTCAGCAGCCAGACGCTGTACACCGCCATCAACGACTTCGTCGAACCCAAACTCAAGCAAGTCGGGGCGGACGTGACGGCACTGCGCAACAAAGGTTCGGCCCGCACCCGCGATGATGAGAAGCAGTTCAAGGCACTGCAGGCCTTCGAGCTGGAGTTGATCGAGCTGCGAGACACCCTGCTCAAGCTCGCGCCCACCTATAAGCCCAACCACGACGACGGCGTGCAGATCAGCGCCGCGCCGCTGTGGCCGCTGTTCCGCCACAAGCCCTGGCAAAAGGTGCTCAAGGACACCTGGTCCAAGCTGGAGAAAGGCGAATTCGACTGGGCCCACCTGGCCATGAACTACTGGCCCGACCGGGTACGCGAGAAGTGCAAGACCGACAAGTCGCTGGCCATCGCGCATGGAGTTGAGGATTTGTACATCGAACCGCCGGCCAAGCCGAAGACGGCACGAGGCAGAAAGAAGAAAGGGGGATAATCATGCTGGTCTATGTCAACAGTTTTCTGTTCGAGCCGGAGCAGGGTCCAGAGCAGATCATTCAGCTGGCTGCCAAGTGGGTGGGGCGACGCGCCAAAACCTATGTAGATGGCACCAGGCTTGCCGAAGGTATCCGCGAGTTAAAGCTCAAGGACAGCAGTACGTTGAGCTCCCGCGCCACCGTGACTGAAGACGGGCAGAAACTGTATCCCTACTTGTTCTGTGCACAGCTTAGCCATCGGGACGACAAGGTATCGGGCAGAAGATGGATTACTGAAATCGGATTGCGGCAGGAAGCCTTAGGTGGCCCAGTGGAGTGCTCCTTGCTGTTAAAAACAGAAGAGGTCAGTGCACGGGTGACCGCAACGATTCAAGTGACTCGCCCCAAACTGGTTGAGCAACTGATCAAGGCGTGTAACCCGCTGGGGCAGACGCCTGGCCTGAAGGTCAAGCACTTGACTGAAGAGAGTACTCTGGCGTTTCTGCATGAAGTGGAACGTGATGGACGGGATTATCCCATCGTGGTGATCAGCCCAAGTCGTGATGGCGAGTATCCCGTTGAGCCGGATCGTTTGCGGTCGATCCTGGTAGGGTTGTCGGATGTGGTTGCGATACCAGCAACAGAAAACACCTTCGCCATCGAAGAGTCCGTAGGCCGGCGATACATGGCCTTTGGCGGCGCCATCAACATTGTATTTCCTGTGCGTAACGGGGAGCGTGGTCGCTTCTGCGAAACCGTGCTTTTACGCCCCGATGAGATTGCGGACATCTTGGAGGGCGGCAACTCGATTGAATCTGAAGTGTTGGCCGCGATTACCCATCGCACCAATCTACCGTATTCATGGCGGCACACCTCGCCTGAGAAGGTTGGCCAGGCCGTGCTTCGCGCCCAATTGTCACGGACGATTGAACGCACAAAAGCAGGCGGTCATTCGGAGGAGGTCGCGGAGTATGTCGCTTTACTTGAGGCGGCCGACCAGGAACTGCAAGCCAAGGACGACGAGATTGCGCGCATTAGGTCCGAGTACGAAGTAAAAGACCAGGAAGCCAGAACCCTTCAGGCAAATATCGCCAACCTCAAGCATGCATTAAGCGGTATGCAGTCCAGCGACGACGCACGAGATGAAGCTGCCGAGGCACTAGCCCCGTTACGTGAGGCTGTTGTGGCACTTTCCAAGGGAAACCCCAGCCTGCAGCAGGTTATAGATCTCATTGCAACTTTTTATGCGGATAGAATCGTCTTCCTGGACACGGCGAGAGCTTCCGCCAAGGAGTCGGATCGTGGGGGCTTTCGACATGGTGGCAAGGCTCATGAGCTCCTACACAAGTTGGCCACAGACTACTGGCAGCACCTTGTCGATGGCAACGGTGATCAACAGGCTAAGGCGGTGTTTGGGCAGAACGCTTATGCAGCCAACGAAGCCAGTGTCCTGAGCAACGATGGCAAGCGTCGCCGCACGTTTAGCTACCGTGGGCGCGACATTCTCATGGAAAAGCACCTGAAGCACGGCGTGAAGGACAGTTTGGCCGAGACTTTGCGGGTGCATTTTGAGTGGTTGGCAGGTGAGAAAAAGATCGTCATCGGCCACTGCGGTAAGCATTTGGATTTCTGAGGGGTGCGTTTTGACTATTGCCGATTTCATTCGTGAGGAGGTCCTGCGGCCCCGTCTTGCCGCCGCGGGCTGCCTGGTCGTGTATGACGTCCAGGGGCGGTACAAGGACCTGTGCCTGGATCTGAAAGACGGGAAGACCCAGGTGGTCGACGCTTCCAAGAGCAGCATCGAAAGCCGGGAGGCGGCCCTTGCCGCATTGCGCACGGTGGGCCAGCCCAGCTCCAAGCTGCAGGGCGTGCTGATCTATGTGCCAAGCAAACGGCCTGAGACCGACGAGCAAAGGCAGATCGATCCGTTCTCCCCCTTCGCCGCGTGTGGGTCAATCTTCCCGCAGGACGATGGCGACGAGTACTTGAGCCTTTGCCTGAAGGCGAAGCCGGATCACCACACGGAAATTCGCCGCGTCTTCTCGGCAAGTGAGGGCGCGCCCTCGTTTGCCGTGATCGACGCGATTGGCGGCGGGGTCAGTTGGCCGCAGTTGCGTGCCACGCTCAAGGCCGATTCGGCGCGTGAGATTCTCGCCGCTTTGCTGGCGCCGACCGAATCCCAGCTCGATGCGCTGAAGGGCCAGGAGGGTTGGGTGCAGGAGGCGCGCGACTTCTTGCGCGCTTCGCTTGGCCTGTCGCTCAAGACGCGCGGCAAGACATGGATGTCGGTAGCCGACGAGCTTTGGCGCTACGTGCTGTTCAGCGAGTTCGTGTTCGACCTGCCTGAACCGCTTCCCGAATCGCTCCAGGATGTGCCGCATGCGCCGATCGAGGCGAAGCCAGTAGTCGAGGACGTGTGCGACCAGCTCCGCAACGGGCCCAAGACGCGCGCCGTCTACATCGAGCGGGCCGAAGCCATCGAGTCCGAGCTGAACCTGGCGCAGGCGTGCCAGGCCATTGACGACCTGGGCGAACGCGACACCTTCCCGTTCGAAGAGCGCACGTTTCTTCGTGCTGCCATCAAGGGCATCAGCACCGGCGAAACCGACACGACCCGTGAAATCCTCGCGAGCCACAAAGGGTCGGTGTGGCGCGGAAAAGGGGAGAGCCAGGCTCAGTGGGATCTGGTGCGCTCGGGCCTGGCATTGGTGGAGGCGTGCGAGGACTTCGAGCGGCAGTTGCCAGATTACTCACGCTCGCAGGCCGAGTTGCTGGACTTCTATCTAGGGAGCCTGCGCGAGGCCGACCGGTTGCAACGAGAGTTCGAGCAGGCGGTGGGAGACTTTCTCGATCCGCACGGCCTCATGAACGAGGTAGTCCAGCAGGCCCGCGCACGTTATCGAAGGCTTACAGAGCGGGTGCAGGGCCTGTTTGTGAAGCATCTCGAAACCTCCGGTTGGCCCCCCGCCGGCCGGCTGGCGAACGCCGATGTATTCGATCGCCTGGTCGCCGACCGCCTGAAGGAAAAAGGCCGGAAGGTCGCCTATCTGATGGTCGATGCGCTGCGCTACGAGCTGGGGGTGGCGC
>CAZMVM010000219.1:0-5130 GCA_964569785.1 uncultured Pigmentiphaga sp.
ATACGCTATTCACGTATACACGCTTTCCAGGCGTGCGCCTTCAACCACTCGGCCATCTGTCCGAACTGTTGGCAAGCGAGCGCGGCCAACGAAAACGACGATTTTACCAGACTGCAGCGAGGATTGCCTGCGCCCCCGATGCGCTGTGTGAAAGGTGGGGCCGAGCTGGCTTCCCGTGGTTGCTCGCTGCGCGCGGGTGCTTGCTAAAACTGCTAGCGCCCCGAAATTGCTGTGCACAAAAATGGCCGCATAAGCGGCCAAATGTTGGGAATCCATCGACGGTGCACTGACAGCTATTCGAGGAGTGTGACCGGGTACTCCTCCGATACCCGACCACACCTTGATCCTCACCCTATTCTTATAGATGCTGCTTTAAATGTGCGCCGTTGGCGTCTTGTTACCCATGCAGGGCCCGTCTCCTCCACTGCATGAGCTGCATTATGGCGATGCAGCACGGTTTGCACACTAGGGAAATACCCTAAAACGTTTCAACATTGGACAAAAAATGCGGCTACAAACCCCCGAAGGACGGCATTTGTTCCTTCTATAGGGCTTTCCCCAGTTGTTCGAGGATCGCGGGGTTCTCCAGGGTGGAGGTGTCCTGGGTCACCTCAAGACCCTGCGCCACCTGACGCAACAAGCGCCGCATAATTTTCCCCGACCGAGTTTTGGGCAGATTTTCTCCAAATCGAATGTCGCGCGGTTTCGCGATGGGACCGATTTCGCGTGCAACCCAGTCGCGCAGTTGCTGCGCGATGGCTGCGGCGGCAGCATCATCATCGGGCATCTGCTTGAGCACCACGAAGGCGACAATCGCTTCACCCGTGACATCATCGGGGCGCCCCACTACCGCAGCTTCCGCCACCAGGGGGTGGGCAACCAGAACGGATTCAACCTCCATCGTGCCCAGGCGATGGCCCGATACGTTCAACACGTCATCGATGCGCCCCATGATCCAGTAGTACCCATCGTCGTCGATCATGGCGCCATCACCGGCCAGGTAGACCGTACCCCCGAGCTCCGGGGGGAAGTAACCGTTACGGAAGCGGTCCGGATCTCCCCACACGTTGCGTATCATGGCCGGCCAGGGTCGCTTGATGACCAGCGATCCTCCTTTGCCGCGCTCGACGTCAGCGCCGGTCTCATCGACTACGCCGGTGATGATGCCGGGCAAGGGGTAGGTACAAGAGCCCGGTTTCAAAGGCGTGGCGCCAGGCAATGGGGTGAGGATGTGGCCGCCGGTTTCGGTTTGCCACCAGGTGTCAACAATGGGACATTGTTCTCGCCCTACATTTTTGTGATACCACATCCACGCTTCCGGATTGATGGGTTCTCCTACCGACCCGATAATGCGCAGGCTGGATAAATCATAGTTTTGCGGATGATGTTCCGGTGTGGTTTGTGCGGCCTTGATGAGAGAGCGAATCGCCGTCGGCGCGGTGTAGAACACCGTTACCCTATGGCGCGCAATCATGTCCCAGAAACGCCCGCTGTTGGGATATGTGGGCACACCCTCAAAAACAATTTGCGTTGCCCCCGCTGCCAATGGGCCATAGGCAATATAGGTGTGCCCCGTGATCCAGCCCACGTCAGCCGTGCACCAGTACACGTCGGTGGGTTTGATGTCGAAAGTCCATTGCGCTGTTAGCTTGGCCCACAACAGATACCCGGCGGAGGCGTGTTGCACACCCTTCGGCTTGCCCGTGGAACCCGAGGTATACAAGATGAACAGCGGGTGCTCAGACTCCATCGGTTCGGGCTGGTGACTCGTCGGGTGGTTGGCGACGAAATCGTGCCACCAGACGTCGAGTGCATGGTTCCAGGAAACTTCACCGCCTGTGCGCCGATACACGACCACCTTGCGTACGGAGTCGCAGTCGCCGGTTGCGAGGGCATCGTCCAAAGCAGACTTGAGTCCGATGGCTTTGCCACCCCGCCGCTGTTCATCAGCTGTAATGACGAGGGCTGCTTGGGTGCCGACGATGCGCTCGTGCAAGCTTTTGGATGAAAATCCGCCAAACACCACCGAGTGAGTAATCCCCAAACGGGCGCATGCTTGCATCGCCACCACTGCCTCGATGGTCATCGGCAGATAGATCACGGCACACTCGCCTTTGCGAAAGCCCGCGGCAGTGAGCGCGTTGGCCAACTGACAGACGCGCGCGTGCAGTTCGGCGTAGGTTATCTTGGTGACCTCGCCATCGTCACTTTCAAAAATGATCGCGGTCTTGTTCGCGTTGCCGTTTAATAGGTGTATATCCAGACAATTAGCCGAGACATTCAGTTTGCCGTCGTCAAACCACCGGTAAAAGGGCGCATTTGATTCGTCCAACACGCGGGTAAACGGCTTGTCCCATTGAAGTTGCTCGCGAGCATGACGAGCCCAAAACCCCTCGAAATCCCGTTCTGCTTCCGCACACAATTCGCGATAGGCTTGCATGCTTCCGATCGCGGCTGATTGCGCCAGCTCGTCGGGAGGAGGAAAAACGCGGTTCTCTACCAGGACAGAATCAATAGCTTTTGACATCACGACGCCCTTTCGATTGGTGTATGGCCGACGCTGCGTAGAATACGGAAGCGCCCTTCAGATTATTTTAGCGACGTGAGGGCGCGCGCTTGAAAGAAAATGTATGGCGCCCGATGGGCTTATTCGTCGGCCTCTGGCCCGGCTTTTTTGCGTTCTAGACGGGCGCTTGCTGCGTCGCTAAGCCTGCTCCAGTGCCGCAATCCCGGCACGCGCGATATCGGCATCCTCATTGGACTTAACGCCCGAGACGCCCACGGCTCCAACGATTTGCCCATCTACGACGATTGGCACGCCACCCTCGAGCATGCCCTCTATCAACGGTGCCGACAAAAATGCATAGCGCCCGTTGTTGATCATATCTTCGAAGCCCTTGGTTTCCCGACGACCCAGGGCCGCAGCCGACGCTTTTGCGGGCGCCATCGCGGCAGACATTGGGGGTGCACTGTCGAGGCGCGTCAATCCCAATAGGTGCCCACCGTCGTCCACGACAGCGATGGTGACCGCCCAGTTATTTTTCAAGGCATGGGCTTCGGCAGCGGCAAGAATGGTTTTGACATCAGAAGCGGAGAGAACTGGCTTCATCTGCATGATGACTCCTCCAAAGAAGCAAGTATCTGCCTCAACCATTGAGGCAGCTAAAGCACGGCATCGTACCAGCCAAAAGGGCTAGGCGTTAACTCGGCCGCCCTGGAAAAGGCAGGCAAAAACGACCTCGCCCGCGCCTTCAAATGCTTTTATTTGCGTGCACCAGTTACATTTTGCACGCTCGCTTTTGTAAGTTTTCCCGGATAAGAGCTTGATTCGTTGACTTTTTATCCTTACTTCCGGTAAGGTTCGCCTGTCGCTTGTATCCACGCTTTGCGCTTCGTATCAGAGGCGCAAGGCGTTTCTTCTACGTATCCCACCAAACTGCCTCCTGAACATCACACGACATGCGCGCTGCCTCGCCCCGATCCAGTTTTCTCCCATGGTCATTACCCTGGATCTGGCTGCTAGCCATCATCGTCCCCCTGGTTCTCAGTGGATGCAGCACCACCTCCTCCCCCTCTGCAGAGCTCGACGAAAGCCGCTTGGCGTACTGGTCGCAGATCGACGAATTAGACAACCTCATAGCCGACCTGGAGTTGCAGCGTGATGAACAGCTTTACGGCTTCTCGCGCGCCCCAGCACGGCGCTTTGTCGACTTGGCCCTGAGCCACGTTGGTACGAAGTACAAGTGGGGAGGCACGTCTCCCGATGTGGGTTTCGATTGCAGTGGCCTCGTCTGGTTTGCGGCCCAGGAATCGCTGGGGCTAGAGATGCCCCGCTCCTCATCCGAGCAAGCTCGCTTCGGTCAACAAGTTAAGCGTTCCGAATTACGCGAGGGTGATCTGGTCTTTTTCAACACCCGCGGCCGGCGCAACTCACACGTGGGCATTTATATTGGGAACGACCGCTTCGTTCACGCGCCTCGTACTGGAGCGCGCGTGCGTATCGAACGCTTATCCAGCTCGTATTGGGCAAAGCGCTATAACGGCGCCCGCCGCGTAGTGAACGTGGTCGAGCTGGCGTCCACCGACTAAGACGCGGTTGTCCCTAACATAACCCGCAGCTTTCTAGCGCTTGCCGCATGCTGCACACGGATCGGCGGCACGCCACGACTCGTATCCCAGCCCGCTGAGCGGCGTCGCGGAACATCTTCATCACGTTATGTCCCAGAAAGTCGGTCAGCAAGATCAACAGCCCCGTGCCGGAAGGCAACTGGGGCGTTTTTTTCTGGTGGGATGGGTGGCGTCCGCTGATGTGGTGGGTAACGGCGATGTTCATGCCTCTTAATAAGTGGGGGATATTGCCCAGCCGGTCAGCGCCTACCACAACTGCGTGAATCACTGCAGCGTTCGACATCACTTTTCTCCAAATCGAGACGGCACAACGGCCGCCATGACGACGTTGAGCTGATCGCATGCATGGATAAACCGTCATCATGCGACCATTCCGTAATGATAATTATTCTCGAATAGTGCCGTCAATGGTATTGATAGCTATTCTCATTTAAGTCTCTCATCAGAGCGTCGAAGCGGCCGAGTCAACGGGCCTTACACGTGCGGCGCTGTTGTGGGGCCCGGATGGATGGGGAAGTGCATGGGAAATTGCCATCGCTGATGAATTGCGCACGCTTGTCCGCCCAAGCCGCGGGAGAACAACTTAGGAAATCATCTGACACGGTGTGGAAGAAAACAGGGAAGTGCGCTCGCACAAAGGCATGTGGAGCGCTGGTGGACAGCCGGTCGCGGAGAAGCGTGAAGTTCTCAGGAAAAGGCGGCCGCGGAGCTGGGTGAGATGCGAAAGGGCCGCCCTAGGTTGCCCCTTTCTGCGGGTAAGCGTTTGAGATCAGTCGAGCGGTTTGAATCCTGTTTGGTCTACCGCGGCGCGCCACATTGCAGTTTCTTCTTCGCGAATTCGGTTGAGCTCTTCCGGTGTGCTGCCTGCGGCCTTCAGCCCAATAGCAGCAAAACGTTCGATGAGCTCGGGCTTTTGCAAGGCTTCTTGTATGGCGGCGTTGAGACGCTTCACCGCCTCCGGATCCATGCCAGCGGGCCCATACACCGCATACCAACCATCCA
>CAZMVM010000220.1:0-5109 GCA_964569785.1 uncultured Pigmentiphaga sp.
TCTCCTTGAGGACCCATCGATCAACGTTGACCATCATGTCGTAGTGCTCGGCTACGGGTACGAAATCGATGGGCGCGATCACACCGTTCTGTTCGCACTTCATCCGCAGCAGCACTTCGTAGCGCAATTCATCGGGATCCTGGCACGCGAAGATGCGCTGGGCGTACAAAACAAAGCGATCTTCGCTGATAGCCTGACGTAAATCGGCCGCCACGTGCAGCTCGCGTTGGCGTTGCAGCGCCTCGCCATGCCCCGGCTGATAAAGCTGCACTCGATTCCCGCCACCACGCTTGGCGGCGTAGCAAGCAATGTCGGCCTCGCCCATGAGAACACTGACCGAGTCAGCCGTGCCGGAGATTTCGGTCACTCCGGCACTCATATGCAAGGCGTACGTGCGATCTTCCCAGGGAAACTCCGTTTCGGCCAGCGCGGTTAACATGCGTTCCACGACCGGTCGCCCCTGCTCGATGTGACAGTCGCAAAGAATGACGCCAAACTCATCGCTTCCAAGTCGCGCCAAGAAGTCATCTTCACGTAAACGCGCACGCAACGTGGCAGCAACCTGCCGCAAGCAGGCATCTCCCGCCGCGCTCCCGGCAATGTCGTTAATGAGCTTGAAGCGATCGAGGTCGAGGTGGACCAGCACATGGGTCCGGCCGGTCTCGTAAGCATCCCGCAACTTGGCTTCCACGCGCACTTGAAAAGCGCTGCGATTGGGCAACCCCGTCAGGGCGTCATGCGCCGAAAAATGCAGCAATTCGCGCTGTAAGACGCGAGCTTCCGTCACGTCCTGGTAGACCAGCACCACACCCACGATTTCCTGGTCTGGCCCGCGTATCGGTGCGACCCGGGCTTCAATTTCACGCCGCCCGCCATCGTTGCTGCGCAATACCGCCGTCTCAGAAAATCCGTCGCGCAGGCTCAAGCAATGGGTTACCAGGTCGGGAAGCCGCAGCTCGGTCTCCAGGTCATGCAGACGTGCGACCTCACTGAGCGGGCGCCCATACGCCATGGGCAGGGGCCAGCCTGTCGTGGATTCAGCCGCTGGATTCATGAACCGTACACGACCGCGGACGTCGGTGGTGATCACCGCGTCGCCGATCGTGGCCAAGGTGACCTGCAACAGGCTTTTCTCGTCGTTCAGCTCACGGGTGGTCGCATTCAGCTGTGCCAGCAAGGCATCGCGTGCTTCCTCCGCGCGGATACGATCGTCGATGTTCTGGATTTGAGCAATGAGCACGGGCCCGGATTGAGCCAAGTGATCAGCCGAGAGCGAAATCAGCGCCCAGAAATCACTGCCATCCTTACGCACCAGCCGTCGTACCGATTCGTAGAACTCCAGATCTCCCTTCACGAGCTGATGCCGGATACCGGGGTTGGGCGGACCTGGGTCTGGATGGGTGTAGTCAACCCAGCTGGTGCCAAGAAGCTCGGATTCGTCGTATCCAAGCATACGGCAAGCGGCAGGGTTGACGTGCACGATCTTGCCATCAGGGTCGTACAGCAGAGTACCGATACCGGCTCCGCGCATGGCGCCCCGGAACAAGGCTTCGTTACGCTGCGACTCGCGATGGGCTTGCCGGTGTCGCAGAACATCACGGCGCCAGAGCCAGACCAGCGCGATCAGTGCTGCGTCGAGCAAAACCACCAGAGTTGCCAACAAGATCGCCTTGCTGCGCCACGGCGCCACGATCTCCCCGATGTTCCGCCCCAAGACCACGGCCGCGGGAAAGCCCGATACTTCACGGTACGCATGGACGCGGTCAACGCCATCGGTAATGGATGGCCCCCTGAAGACACCAGTGGGAGCGCCCAAATATCGGTGCTGAACTGCCGCGCGCAGTTCGGGCTGCACCTGGACAGTTTCACGCGGCATGCGCAACAAAATTTCGCCGTCAGCGCGCACCAGCATCCACCCATCGCGCTCGCTGAGCGCCAGGCTTTCAATCCGCGCCAAAAGCGCAGACTGATCGAATATGCCAATCACGGCGCCTGCCAAAGAGCCATCCAGGCGCCTGAGACCCCGGCTCAGATACAGCATTTCTGGCTGTTGGGCTTGTAGTGCGGGGGACGGCTTACTGATGAAGGCCTCGTTCAATGAAGCGTTGGCATGCCATTGAAGCAGGCGCGCGCGTTCAGTGGGCAACGGCGCGTCGAACTCAAGGCCTAAAGAATCTTTCAGTGCGCCCGTGGCATCTAGAATAGCAACACCGCGCAGGCTTTGACGCAAGGCGCTTTCGGCAGGAAGGTCGAACGATGCGGCGGCATCAGTAGGGAGGCGTAGCGTGGTGGCATCGATACCACGCGCGAGTTGCTGCAAGAATAAATCGAACGACTGCAGCTGACTGGCGAGGTCGCTGGCCAGTACCGTTACCAGAGCGAGCGCATTCGCTTCGGCCTGGCGCCGTACTTCACGATAGGTGTCTACGATTGCATGGATGGTGACAATCGTAAGCACCAGGCCCACCAACACAAACGAAGCCAACAAGAAGGCGGTGGAGTGGCCCAGATCCCGCCAGTGCTGCAAGAAAGAGCGGTTAGGCATCAACAACCCGTGTGATTATCGTTAAGGGGGCTTGACCTGACCACACTGGCGGCAAGCTAAGTGATAGAGACGTTCTCACAACACGTAACGATTGCTAGCATAATACCAACGAGATGCGGACCTGCGCCATGGTACATCTCCCCGCGCTCCGGGCTCCCAGGGCCTATACTAAGCATTGATATACGCAGGGGTCCTCGTCAGTAACTGGCCGACGGGGTGAGATCACACCCTTAGTACCTGTACGGATAATGCCGATGCAGGGAGCGCTCACCATGGTATCGCTCTCAAGTGCTTCCTTCTATCGGCTCCACGTCGCACTGGAGCTGTCCTGATCCACCTGCCACCATGGCCGGCCCCGCCTCTGCATATCACCTTGCTCGAATGTGTTTTAAGGTAGGTTTGTCGTAGGGCGTGTCGCGCTCGTGCGCTATGCGTCCGAGATTCAACCGCATTCTTCAACCTTGGCAGCATCATCCCTGGACGTTTTATGACCGACACACTGACTATCGCGGGGAAACCCTACCGCTCTCGTCTCCTGGTAGGTACCGGCAAGTATCGCGACTTTGAAGAAACACGCGCAGCGATCGAGGCCAGCGGCGCCGAAATCATTACGGTCGCCATTCGCCGCACCAATATTGGCCAGCACGCCGACGAACCGAGCTTGCTCGACTACCTGCCCCCCGACCGCTTTACGATCCTGCCCAATACCGCGGGTTGTTACACCGCCCAGGACGCAGTGCGCACGTTGCGCCTTGCCCGCGAATTATTGGACGGACACAATCTGGTGAAACTTGAGGTGCTGGGCGATCCACACACGCTGTTTCCCAATATGCCCGAAACTCTCGCCGCCGCCAAAACCCTGGTGAATGATGGTTTCGATGTCATGGTGTATTGCACCGACGACCCCGTGCAATGCCGAATGCTGGAAGACATTGGCTGTGTGGCGGTCATGCCCCTAGCTTCGCTCATTGGATCAGGCATGGGCATACTCAACCCGTGGAATCTGCGCCTCATCATTGAGCAATCCAAGGTTCCGGTGCTTGTGGATGCCGGCGTTGGTACCGCCAGCGACGCAGCCATTGCCATGGAGCTCGGGTGTGATGGCGTGCTGATGAACACCGCTATTGCCGCGGCACAAAAACCTGTTCTGATGGCAGAAGCCATGAAGCTGGCGGTTCAGGCCGGCCGTGCAGCGTACCTTGCAGGACGCATGCCGCGCAAGCTGTACAGTGCGTCGCCCAGTTCGCCCACCGAGGGCATGATCACGAGCGCACCGGCATGAGCCAATCACCCGCCTCCGCTACGGGCGCTCCCGAGGCGCAATCCTCCTCGATTTGGGCGGTGGGCGACTTGCAAGGGTGTTACCAGGCGCTGGATCAGCTATTGCAGCACCCCGAGATCGCTTCTGATCCCTTGGCACAATTTTGGTTTGTCGGCGATTTGATCAACCGAGGCCCCGAGTCGCTGGCAACGCTGCGCCAAGTTATCGCCTTGGGTGATCGCGCGGTTACGGTGCTGGGCAACCACGACCTGCATCTGCTCGCCGTCGCTGCCGGCGTGCACGACCCAAAGCCTGGCGATACGCTCGCGGATATTCTTGCAGCCCCCGACCTGGACGCGCTCATCGACTGGCTGCGGCATCGCCCCCTCGCCCATTTCGCGCACGGCCACCTGATGGTGCACGCGGGCGTACTCCCTCAGTGGACAGCGGCGCAAACCTTGACGTTGGCACGCAGCGTCGAAACGGTGCTCGCTGGCGACGAATGGAAGAGCTTTCTGGGGGAAATGTACGGGAATGAACCCGCTACATGGGATGACTCCCTGACGGGTGTGGCGCGCTTGCGCGTCATCGTGAACGCACTGACACGCCTTCGCTTCTGCACCGCCGACGGCACGATGGACTTCACCGCCAAAGAAGGACTGGATAGTGCGCCCGCAGGGCATCTTCCATGGTTTGACGTGCCAGGACGTCGCACGGCAGATGTTCCCATCGTAGCCGGGCACTGGTCCGCCCTCGGCTTAGTGCTACGTCCGAACTTAATCGCCCTGGACACCGGTTGCGTCTGGGGTCGACGTCTCACGGCCGTACGCTTGTTCGATCGGCGAGTGATACAAATCGACTGCCAGGAACTGCCAGGAACGCGTAAGCCGCGCGGAACAGCGTCGGGAGCTTAACTCGACTGCGAACGAGCTGCGTCGGATTCGGGCATCGTGCCCGCCTGGCTGGTGGGCTCTGCCTGAGCCTTTGTCGAGCCGGGGTCGGGGTTGTCTTTGAGGCGTTGCTGCTGCTCCGCACTCACGTCGTACGTGCCTCGCGATTGTTCTGAAGCAGCCGCGGGAGCATTCTCGTTCTGCGAGCGGGAGCCTGGTCGATCGGCTGTCACCTCAGTGGCGGCCCCCTCGGCAGAAGTCTGCTTGGCCGCCCGATCAAGAAACCGCGAACCCGCAGCGTGAGTTGGAGCGGTGTCGGAATCCGCAGCCTGGCTGGCGTCGGCTTGCACCCCACCGATCACCCGGTCGGCCGGGAAGCGCAGCGAAAAGGTACTGCCGCGTCCGGGCTCACT
>CAZMVM010000221.1:0-5086 GCA_964569785.1 uncultured Pigmentiphaga sp.
CTGCAGGCGCAGGGCATCGGTATCGCCGATATGAACTGTCACATCCGCAGGGCTGACGCCAAGAACTTCAGCGCACACTTGGGCATAGGTTGTGAACTGTCCCTGACCCTGCGAGGTACTGCCAGACCATACACTTATTGCCCCGGTTGGTTCGACACGTACCTTTGCAGACTCGAAGTTGATGAACCCGGTGATTTCAAGGCCGCAGGCAAGGCCCCAAGCTGCAACTTCATGCTTACTGACAGGCTCAACAGTTTGGGAGTAACCGCTTTCTTCGACAGTGCGGTCAAGCATTTGAGGGTAATCGCAACTCTCAATTTCGCCAGTGCCCCCCGGTCCGGGTGCCCAGACCTCGTAGGGATAGCGTTCGGGCGAAATGATGTTGCGTTTTCGCAGTTCGTAGGGGGATATGCCCAAGTCTTTGGCGATCAGGTCAAGGAGGCTCTCCATAGGGAATGTGGCCTCGGGTTGACCTGCTCCTCGGAAGGTCGCCAACGGCGTCTTATTGGTTCCCACGCAGAACACGTCTACCTGCGCATTGGGAATATCGTATGGGCCGCAAATCATTGCCCCTGCAACCTCGGCCGTGATAATACCGCTGGTGTGAACGTAAGCCCCGATATCAACTGTTATTTCTGCACTTAGGGCCTGCAGTTTCCCGCTGCTGTCGTAGCCGATGGTCAGTTCGGTTTCAACCGCCCTTGACTGTGTCGTCGCCTGCATGTGCTCGAAGCGGTCTTCGATCCACTTTACCGGCCGTTCCAGCAACCTGCTGGCGTGGCTAACAATTATTTCTTCAGGATAAGGGCGTGATTTGGGCCCGAAGTCGCCGCCGACGTTTTCGGCAATGACCCGAATACTGGTTTCTGGTATTTCAAGCAGTGCCGACAGGTTCTGCCGCACACTGTAATGTGTTTGGGTTGATGTATAGACACATAGTGATTGTCGACGTGCGTCAAAATCGGCCACGCAGCCTCGTGCCTCCATGGGTAGCGGAGTTTGTCTTCCAAAATTGAAACGGCGGGTCAATTTGCGTTCACAACGTGCCAGCGCCTGTTGCGTATCTCCTTTCTCGCGTTGAAGTTGTGCTGCGATATTGCGTTCCCATCGAGGATGCAGTTGAGGTGCGCCCTCTGCCAGCGCCGCTGCAGTCGTCGCTACGGTGGCGAGGGGCTCCAGATCAATTTCGACCAGTGTGGCCAGGTCTTCCGCGATGTATCTGTCTTTCGCCACCAAGAAAGCCACCGGCTCGCCGACGTAACGTACGTATTCTTTTGCCAGAAATTTTACGAGGCCATCCCGGATATTTGGGTTGGTGTAGCGCAGAAAAAAATTGCGTTCCGCAAAGGGCAGATTATCAGCGGTAAGGACGAGTAGGGCACCGGCCTCGAGGGCCGCCGATGCGTCGATGCGAACAATCTTTGCATGGGCCATCGTGCTGCGAATAAACACGCCGTGCACCATGCCGTCCAGATGGACGTCATCGGTAAAGCAAGCGCGTCCAGAGAGCAGCCGGGCGTCTTCCTTGCGCCCTTGTGTTTCAGGAAAGGGTGGATGACTCATTGCAATACCTCTAGCAGGCAATCCTGTAATAGAACGGCCGCAAGCACCCGACGGTACTCTTCGTCGGCCTGGAGGTCGGATAGCAACTGGAGTTTATCCAGCTCGTCTTCGATATATTGCTCAAGGTGGGTCAGGGCGCTTTTACCGACCGACATAAGACTCGACAACTCTTGGCAGAAATGCGGTGTGGGCGTGACCCCGCCAAGTCCGACGACCAATTGCGCTCCGTTTGGGCCTTCAGCATACTGAGCGGCGCAGGCCGCCATCGCGAAATCGCCATGGCGACGACCGAACTCGTGAAAATGCACCCGTGCCCCGACCGGCGCAGCCGGAATGACAATTTCTGTAAGGATTTCGTCTGAAGCCAAATCGGTGCTGAGCACGTCTGTGAAGAATTGTCGGGCAGCGACTTCACGGGTTTTGTTATGGCTCATGACGATAAATTTTGCGTCGAGCGTAACCATCGTAAGGGGCAGTTCGGCCGAGGGGTCGGCGTGAGCCAGGCTCCCGCCTATGGTTCCTCGGCTTCGTGTCTGGATATGACCGATATAGGGCATGGCGGCCGCAATTAGCGGCGTGTGCTGTGTGATGACGGGGTGATTAATGAGATCTTGCTGGCGCGTGAGTGCTCCGATGTGAACGAAGCCATTTTCAAAATAGATGTCGGACAGACCGCGGATCCTGTTCAGGTCGATCAGGTGTGAGAACCCGACCATTCTTAGATTCATCAGCGGTACAAGGCTTTGGCCGCCCGCAATGACACGCGCATCGAAATCATATTCGGCCAGAAGCGAGAGCGCCTGCTCGATTGTGTCGGGGCGGTGCAGTTCGAACTCGGCCGGCTTCATGAGGAGCTCCGTTCTGTGCGAGCATTTTGAGCGATAGCCAGTGTTGCGTCGACGATGCCCTGGTAGCCTGTGCATCGGCATATATTGCCTGATAACAAATCACGAACTTCAGGTTCGGTTTCGGGCAATTGCCCCTTTTCCATAGCACTGGCAATTGTTGTCAGGATTCCTGGTGTGCAAAAGCCGCACTGCAGCCCGTGATGACGGCTGAATGCTTCGTGAATCATTTCGCCAATCTTTGTTTTACCCACCCCTTCGACAGTTTGGATTGTGCAGCCATCTGCTTGTGCAGCCAGCATCAGGCAAGAGCGAGTGGGGCTTCCGTCGACAATGACCGTACAGGCACCGCAGGCACCCATTTCGCAGCCAACGTGAGTGCCGGTAAGGTTTAGTTCATGTCGCAGAAAATCAGACAACAATAAACGCGGCTCGACATCGGCCTCGATCAGAGTTTCGTTGACCCAGCACTGCAGCTTCATGAAACGTCTCCCAGACTTGTTTCGTCAGTCAGGCAGCGATTAAAGCGTGTAAAGAACTCTGCTGCAAGTTTCTTTGCAACCCCGTCTATCAGTCTGGAACCGACCTGGGCCAACTTGCCGCCGACCTTGGCCTGTGCTTCGTAAGTCAATTTGACGCCTTCTTCAACTTCATCGAGCTTGATTCGGGCACTGCCGCTTCCAAATCCCGCAGCCCCTCCACTGCCTTCGAACAGCATGACGTATCCGGATTTTGGCACGACATCCTGAAGGGTCAACTGGCTTACGAACCGAACGCGTATAGGCCCAACGACAGCTGCAATGACCAGGCGGAACTCGGTATCGTTGAGCTGTTCCAGTGTTTCGCAACCGGGAATGCAATGTTGAAGCACTTCGGTATCGTTCAGTGATTCCCAGACGCGATCCAGTGTTGCCGGCAACACCTTTTCTTCGTTGATATTCATTTAGCTACTTCTCTGTGGGTATGTTCGAAATCATTGGTTAATGAGAGACAGATGACAGAGGATAATTTCCCGGTGGCTCATCAGGCGTAAAAGGACGGCATGGCGCAGGGTGCCTTGTCGCACCCTGCATTCTTCATCGGTACGTGCGGGTATTCTTCTGTGTAATGTTACTTATTTGACAAGTTTCCATTGCCCATTTTCCAGCGTCACCATGACACGTGCCCGATCGTCTACGCCATACAGGTTACCGGGCGTGAACGTATAGACACCGTGCGTCCCTACAAGCTCCTTGGTCGTGGTTATGGCTTCCCTTAACGATTCCCGGAACTCGGGTGTACCTGGCTCGCCTTTGGCCCGTGCTGCGGCGTCAGCGATTAGCAGCCATCCATCGAATGAATAGGCTGAATAGGCGTCGCTCGATTGGGTTCCGGTGACTTTCTGATAGGTGTCGCGGAAGTCCAGGGTGATTTTCTTGGTGATATAGTCGTCGGGCAGTTGTTCAGCGACGATGACCGGTCCGGTGGACATGAGTGCGCCTTCTGCGGCCGAACCCGCGACCCGGACGAAGTCGGGGTTGATCAGTGCATGCTGACCGTAAACCGGGCCTTTGTAGCCGCGCTCGGCCAGCGTCAGGAAAGGAAGGGCGCCTGGTGTTCCTGCTCCTCCGGTCATGATGGCGTCGGGACGCATCGACATGAGCTTCAGGACTTGTCCGGTAACGGATGAATCAGAGCGGGCATAGCGTTCGTTGCCAAGCACTTTGATTCCATATTCAGGGGCCCCTTTAATCAGCGCATCGTAGACCAGGTCACCCCAGGCGTCGGAAAATCCGATATACCCGACGGATTTGATCCCGTCTTTCTGCATGCGCTCAAGTACGGCATTGATCATGAGCGGTGTCGGCTGTGCGATGGCGACTACCCACGGGTTGTCTTTAGGATCGAGAGGGGCAGGGGGAAGACTGATGACAGGTACTTTCGCCTCGCGTCCAACCTGAGCCAGCGCGATTGCCGCCGGCACGCCACCTGTTGCCAGCAGGATATCGACGTTGTGCTCGTCAATCAGTTTGCGCGCATTGCGGCCCGCGGTAGTGGGGTCGGATGCATCGTCCAGCATGATCATTTCGATCTTGTGTCCATTGGCCTCGGAGATATAGGCCAGGCCGGCTTCGACTCCTTTCGCATAGAGCGCTCCGTGGGACGAGGTGGGACCCGAAAGGGCGGCGTTGACGCCTACTTTGATGGTGCCAGCGATGGCCGTTGTCGAGATTCCTATGGTTACTGCCAAGGACGTGGCACCGAGAATCAGCGTGCGTGCTACATGTTTCAAGGTAAGGTGGGATGCCGGCCGAAAGGCTGACCTGGTTAGTTTGTTCCTGTTCATCTCTTGACTCCTCCTGGGTTGAGCTGTAGCCCCAACATTGGTCTGGGTATTGTGGTAAAGAGAATCGCCACGTATTAGTTGGTGTTGTTAATGGTACCACTCATGTAAATTTAGTACCATACTATTTTTGTTAGGGGTAACGAGTATCTAACCGGTACTTTATTGTCCGTTATTGGTACCAGATTTTTCTTCCGAGATGGCGTTTTTTGGGCTGTGCTCGGGGGCAAGGCTTGTGGCGCTGCGGGATAGGCATTGATTATGGGATGGAAAGTGAAAACGCGCCGCAGCTGTCTCAGTACGGCAACCCCCCCTCTTTCAGCACGAACGCATGTCCTGATCGTGCTAAACTTGC
>CAZMVM010000222.1:0-5076 GCA_964569785.1 uncultured Pigmentiphaga sp.
TGTGCCGTGACCCAATAATTGTCGCCTTCGATAACCATAACCTGTCGCTTTCTACTGCCCGGAGGCCGAGAATAGTTGGCTTTTGCATGGCACTCGAAACGATAAAGTGTCGCCCCATGCAATCGAGTAACGAAAACCTGTCGCGCCGTGCAACTCGGAAAATCGGCACCCCAGACCCCTGTTGCAATCTGTGAACGGAGCTTATCGCGCATCGGACCGGCACAGTATCAGCCGACCGACCGATCAGAGAGCGAGCCACGGCTGCGCGTCCGCGTACGGCGAGTGCGCACGAGGCGCGTTCCAGCCGAACGTGCGTGCGTCCGGCAGGGGTCAAATTTCAGGTGAGTCGCCCGCCAGTCTAGCCTGAGGTCCGCTCGTCTCAGGACGCGCTGCTCCGAACAACGCCCTCAGACCGGCACCAACGAACCGACTGTACGAAGAGTCTCGATGCGCCCGCAACGCGCACCGCTACGGCGTACTCTTCATGTCTCAGCGTGGATACGCGCGCCGCAGCATGTAATCACTCGTGCGTCGGGCTCATCAACTTTGTCCGCTGCAGCATCTATTTCAGATTGGGTGTGGCTCCGGAATGGTCTGTAATTCGCGCCACTAGAGATACCGTGAGCTTGCAGTACTGACACGAAATCGGCCGCTTCCGCTTCGTCCATAGAATGCGTACCGGTCGCAACAATTTCGCCCGAAATTAGTATAACGCGGAAGACACCATCCGAATCCGGGCAGAGGGGTGTCGCCAACTCCCACTCATCCACACGAATCTCGAGAGTACTGGACCGCAATGAGATATACAAGCGCACGGAGAGAAGGTTAGGGGCCTGCGAGTTATAAACATCGATTTCGCAGCCAGCAAGCTCCCTCAGGCTATTTTCATCAATCCCCTCGGCCCAGACGACCAAGGTGGGTCGCTCCGGCGAAGAGACATCAGGCCAAGACACGGGCCAGACCGCGGCCAATGGCCCGTCACGCTGCGCTTTGCTTATGCCTTCTGCTACCGGCACATTTGAAGAAGTGAGACACAGGGCTGCGCTCGAAAGCGGGGCGACGTCCGTTTCTACAGAGTACATTTTTGCTATCCAAGAAAAAGGGTTCTTTCAGAGTAGGTACGCGTTCTATACGACTCCGGCCAATGCGAGGGGTAGCCGTCAAGGTCGCCAGAGAGACGCGATACTAACCGCGCTCGCTAGCCGGCGTGTACGACACTCCGGAGACCGCGAAGCCACATGCGCGAACATATATAGGATTGACGCAGTGAAAAAACGGCGAGTAATCTCGCCGTTTAACAACCTCGAACTCGTTTATCCTAGCGTTATTTGTACACAATTGCCCCAGCCAATCGCAAAGATTCAACACCGCAAGTTCGAGACCTCGCGGCGTGAGCCAGGCCGCCTCAGACTATGCAACCAATTACACGCGTGAGTTTCGGAATGGCAAGAATATCACTCGACGCCATACCCGCAAGGCCTCCATCTAGAATCAATTTGCCCGCGCTTTGAAGAAATAAGTGCGTGGTTTGAGAGCCTTTCTCTGTCCAAGAACGCAAAGCCCTTGCTTCAGGAACCAATGTGTAGTCTCGGGACATTAGCAAAGTCTGGCTCATGAATGAAGGTGCAAGGACCATGGCATTCGCATTGCTCCATTGCTCCATCACATTCCAAATGGTGGGGTCCGCCGGATTGGCAAGCCAGTAAATCATCAAATCATTTATTTGCAGCCTGAAAGTTAGAATTGGCATATGGTCTGCGTCAATAGCACCCCATCCGACATGAAACAGGCGCGGCAATGTCGATATTTGCAAGGCCTCTTGGAGGTCAGCAGTCAAAACCGGAAGCCTTCGAATCCTGGCCGGCTGCTTGGAATTGCTTGTAATGTCGCTAAATTTGGCAAAGTAGCCCGCCGGAATCACCGAATGGGCACCTGTACCCATGGCGGGCTTCGTCATCGTTTCACTATTCATTGTCTATCGTCCTAGTTGATGGTAGGAATGTCCTACCCAACGCATAGCGACCGCGATTTATTCAGCGTGCGAAGCGATGCCCGTGAGCGACGATACCGCCATCAGGCCGAATGGCGAGTGCTCCATCGAGTACGGCATGCAGTGGCCCCAAGGACAATACGTCTTCGGCTTTGGGTCGTCCGTTGCTTCGCTCAGCGAGCGCCCTTCAAGTCATGAATCCAAAGGCAGCGCTGGCGTTACTGCCACGCAACGGCAGACCCGTCCGGGGCTAAAAAGATGATGTGATCGCCAGTGACAGCACGAAAGGCGAGGGTAGTTCGTTCCCAGGAAAACGACGACCAGATACGGGGCCCACATGAGCCCACGCTGCCGCCACCGCGCCTCGCGACGTCACATGAACCGCGCTGGCCGCCAGAATCGACAAATACCTTACAGCTACATTACAGATGCGTAATCGACGGCCCACACCTCGCGAACCACTGCACAATTGCTGGCATCAGGAAACTTGAATAGGCGAGAACAACCGTGAAGATCCTCATCGTCGAGGACGAACGAAAGACAGGTGATTACCTGCAACAAGGATTGAGCGAAGCCGGCTTCGTGGCCGATCTTGCTCGCGATGGCGTCGACGGGGCGCATCTCGCGACTCAGAACGAGTACGACCTCGTCGTGCTCGACGTCATGCTTCCTGGCGTCGACGGGTGGGAAGTTCTGCGGCGACTCCGTACCGCTGGCCGCTCGATGCCGGTGCTGTTCCTCACTGCCCGAGACCAGGTCGATGACCGCGTCAAGGGGCTGGAGCTCGGTGCAGACGACTATCTCGTCAAGCCGTTTGCCTTTTCGGAGCTTCTCGCCCGAGTGCGCACGCTACTTCGACGCGGAGTTGGCCGCGAGCAACAACAATTGCAGATAGCCGATCTTGAGCTGGACCTGCTCCGGCGCCGGGTAGTTCGCGCCGGCAAACGCATCGATCTCACTGCGAAGGAGTTCGCGCTGCTCGAGCTGCTGCTGCGCCGCCAGGGAGAGGTGCTCCCACGCTCACTCATTGCCTCGCAGGTCTGGGACATGAACTTCGACAGCGATACCAACGTCATCGAAGTCGCGGTACGTCGCTTGCGTGCAAAGGTCGACGACGATTTCGAACCGAAGCTGATCCGCACTGTTCGCGGCATGGGCTACGTGATGGAGTCGCCGGAGCAAAATTGATGCGAAAGAAGCGCTCAATCACGTTTCTTCTCACCCTGTACTTCTCCATCGCTTCAACAGCCATCCTGCTCTTCGGGGGTTACTTCGTCGGACGGCTGGTCGACCAGCACTTGATGGAGCAAGACCAAGCAGTGCTCGAAGGCAAGCTCGAACTCGTGCGCAACGTGCTGTCGAAGGCGCGCACCGAAGGCGAGCTCACCGCGACGCACGATACCTTGGGGGAAGCTCTCGTCGGGCATCACGACCTGTTCGTCGCAGTCATCGCTCCGGACGGCAGGCAGCTGTACGCATCCGAGGGCTTCAACTTCGCGGCCGGGCCGGCTTGGTCCGTCTCGTCGCCCCGCGAATCGGGCCCTGCGCAAACGCGTGTGCGAGAGCACGACGGCCGCCCGTTTCGCTTCGTATCCGCGCCAGCGAACACAGGAATCGAGGGCGCGCAGCCGGCGAAAGTTCTCGTCGCGCTAGACGTCGCTTTTCATCGCCAATTCATGACCGACTTCCGCAACAGCTTATGGCTGACCGTCGCGGTCGGCATCGCGCTATCCGCATTGCTCGGCTGGTTCTCCGCACGCTGGGGGCTATTGCCAGCGCGCAAGGCACTGGAGCTGATGCACCGTATCTCCGCCAATCGCCTGGGCGAGCGCTTGCCGCCGGAATCGATGCCACAGGAACTCGCTTCGCTCGCCGAGGCCTTCAACGACATGCTCGCACGGCTTGAGGATTCCTTCCAGCGCCTGTCAGACTTCTCATCGGACCTTGCGCACGAACTCCGCACTCCAGTCAGCAATCTGATGACGCAGACACAGGTTGCGCTTGCGCGGGGGCGCACTGCAGATCAGTACCGCGAGATCCTCTATTCGAACCTGGAGGAGTACGAACGGCTATCGCAGATGACCTCCGACATGCTCTTCCTAGCGAAGGCGGATAACGGGCTGATCACCACGCGCACCGAGATTGTCGATCTCGCCGCAGAGGTGGAGCGCCTCTTCGCGTTCTACGAAGCGCTGGCCGATGAGCACGGAATCCACCTGGCACTCACCGGCACAGGCACCGCACGGGCCGATCGCGATATGCTTCGACGGGCAATCAGCAACCTCCTTTCCAATGCGATTCGCCATACACCGCGTGATGGCACGATTCGCGTCGCAATCAGCGAGGTTCCGCCCGCCCAGGCCGCGCTTAGCATCGAAAACCCTGGACTGCCCATCGCACCTGAACACCTGCCGCGGCTATTCGACCGTTTCTACCGTGTCGATGCTTCGCGAAGGAAGGCGGGAGAGGGCGCAGGCTTGGGCCTGGCAATTGCCAAGTCCATTATCGATGCACACGGCGGGACAATCTCGGCTTCGAGCGACGAGGGAATCTTTCGGCTCGCGTTCACAGTACCTGGTACCTGAGTCGCTCGCTTCAGCGCACGCTTGAACGCTCGCGTCCCTCGAGCACCTCGTATCGCCGCTTGACCTCGTCTGGCCAGGTCGACCGAATGTAGGCGAGAACCGCCCAGATCTGTGCGTCGGAAAGGACGCCACCGAAACCGGGCATGTCGCTTTCGTACCCCGCCGGGGCGAACATCTCGACACCTTCCTTGACGATACCGAAAAGCACATCCGGCGGGTGATGCCAAGTGTGCCCGGTCGCATCGTGGGGCGGCGCAGGCAAGCGTCCGGAGGGCAAGCGTTGGGTCCACTCTGGCTGGCCTTCCAGGTTCAGGCCGTGGCAGCTCGCGCAATACTGGCCGTAAAGCTCGTGCCCCTGCGCGAGAACGGCAGCATCGCTCGTCCCGATCCAGTTCCCGCGTGACGACGGCGCCAGCTGCTGCCATCCAAGCGCCACGCTCGCGACTATCGCGAGCGCAGCGAGCGAAATCCAGACCCAGCGCGCCATTCGCCCTTTTCCCG
>CAZMVM010000223.1:0-5018 GCA_964569785.1 uncultured Pigmentiphaga sp.
CTCTCCACATAATTAGGGTCAGTCCAAACCGCTCTTCAAGCGCAGGCGTAATAAACCCTCCAAGCTTGCTGGCACGCGCACAAGGGAATTTGAACGAGACTAATCAAGAAGCTAAGTCGAACCAAGACGCTAAGCCGGACTCAACAGGCATGTAAAAACCCGCAGCTCATGCCCGGCTTGGCGATCGGGAAAACTGCGTCGGGTCAGGGATTGGGCGGGGCGATTCGGGAGAACAATCACCGGCATCGATGGATGTCTAAGCAGAACGCGGGTGAGTCGGTGCGATAACGGCCCCGATACGAACCTGACCCCGACTTGAATCGACGTCAAACATTAAGGGCGTTGCACAGGAGGAGGCGTGATGAAACTGGTTCATTGGCTGGTAGCCGCAAGTATGATGTTGCCTTTTGGGTGGGGTGCCGCGGCCAGCGCTGCCGAAGAATTTCCCACCCGCCCCATTACGATTGTGGTGCCGTTTCCAGCGGGCGGAAGCCCGGCTGCCTACGCCCGCATTATTGGTGAGGGCATGTCTGAGCGTTTGGGTGTGCCGGTCATCGTCGAGGGACGCCCCGGTGCGGGAAGTTCGGTGGGCACGCAATATGTCGCGCGCAGCAAGCCCGATGGGTACACGCTGCTTTTAGCGACCTTAAGCTTTGCGACCAGCCCGTTGTTGTACGCCAGCGCGAACTGGGATCCCGCAAACGATTTCGATGGCGTAGCCGAGATCGTCACCGCGCCCGTTGTGGCGGTCGTGGCTGCCGATTTCCCGGCCAACACGCTGCAAGAGTTCGTCGACTACGTGAAGCAGCGCCCCGGTGAACTGAATTACCTCATGCCGGGCCGGGGCACTTCGATGCATCTGAATTCAGAACTGCTGCGGCTTACCGCCGGCATCGATATCGTACCCGTGCCGTACCAAGGGGTGCCTCCGGGGCTCACCGATTTGATGTCGGGCCGCCTCGCCATGACCATGTCGCCCACGTCGATCGTGGGATCACACATCAAGAACGGAAGCCTGAAGGCACTAGCGGTTGCCGCACCGAAACGCATTCGCGACTTCCCCGATGTGCCGACGTTTTCCGAAGCGGGCTTCGCCGATGCTGAGGTCGTGTCCTGGTATGCCCTTGTGGCACCGGCGGGTACGCCGGGGACGGTGATCGCGAAATTGAACCAGGCCGTGAACGACTCCTTGAAAGACCCCAAAGTAGCCGAACTGCTGGTGAACCTGGGCGGGATTGTGTCCGAGCCAAAGACTCCTGAGGAGGTCGACGCGCTCTTGTCGAAAGAAGCGCAGCGTTGGCGCGACCTATTTCCAAGAATGAACATCAAGGCAGAGTAGGGGAAGGGCCTTGGGGCCGGGCTTGCGTCCTCTTTCGTTGTTTGACGCGGGCAGTGGGGCCGGCAAGCGGGGCGCCGAGCTGAAGGCGATGACCCCGGCAGCTAGGCTGTGGCCTCACCTCTGAAACGCCCGCTGATGGGGAAACTCGCCTTTCTCTATATAAGCCCGCTCCGCAGGGGTAGACTCCCGGCCCAGCAGTGCGTTGCGATGAGGATGCCGGCCGAAGGCCTGGATCACGCTGCGTACGTCTTCGGCTTGCGTAATCAACGAGGCATAAATGGGCTTGAGGTGATCGGGAGCTTCGGCGTGTATCTGTTGCCGCAGTTGCAGCAACAGATCCAGGCGTTGTAAGTGATCTGGCCCTTCACAATGGCCCAAGGGCAATCCGAACACGATCTTGAACCACGGGGCAGGCAGTGTTTCATAATGGCCGTTCTTGAGCCCTTCCAGTGTCAATTGCAGCGCTGCCAGGTCTTGCGCGTAGGCCCGAGGCGAGTCTCTAAAAACCGCCCGGGAAAATTGATCCAGAACAACGATTAATGCCAGTCGACCTTCGGGCGTCTCAGCCCAGTGAGACAACAACCCTTCCGCGGCTTCGTAGGTGAGCTCGCCGAACCGAGCAACAATTTGCGCATCAGCCTTGCCCCGCATCCGCCACACCCAATGCTGGTGGTGGGTTTCGCGGTCAACGTTTGGCGAGCTCCCTTCGGGGAACCAGAAGCTCAACACGGACTGCGGCGTATGCGAAGCGGCTAAGTTGTTCATGTCTTTAATCTCGCCAGGTTGAATCGAGGGATCTCGTTGCGCCCCCTTGCTTGCCGTGGGGGGGCCGCCTGAGCTCCGCCCTCGTGCAGGGTTGGCGCTTAAACGCCTACCTACGCGCTCAAGCCCTTCGGGTTGCGGTATTCTTAGGGACTCATATTCCCTCCGCAATGCTCGAATCGCCATTATCTACTCAAGCTAACGGCTCGTCTCAGACCGACGGACTGCCCGTGCCTCGCCGTTACTGGGCCATTCTGGTTCAGTTAACGGCGATTGTTATGTCTGTGCTCGACGCGTCGATCGCCAACGTTGCGCTGCCGACGATCGCGCGCGAGCTCAATGCCACGCCGGCAGACGCGGTGTGGGTGGTCAACGCCTACAACGTCACGTTGCTGGTTACCATGCTGCCGCTCTCTGCCCTGAGCGAGCGGGTGGGCATTCGCCGCGTGTTTGTCGTGGGGCTCATGATTTTTACCGTGGCCTCGCTGCTATGCGCCTTGGCGAACTCGCTGCTAGCCCTGACCGCGGCGCGGGTGCTTCAGGGCATTGGGGCGGCGGCCACGATGTCGGTCATGGCCGGGCTGATGCGTCATATTTACCCGCTACCCCTGCTGGGACGCGGCATCGGTTTGAACGCGATGATTGTCGGGGCGGCCGGGGCAATGGGGCCAACCGCCAGCTCGGCGATCTTGTCGGTGGCCGAATGGCCGTGGTTGTTCGCCATTAACGTGCCCATTGGCCTAATCGCCCTTACCGGCATACGCTTCTTGCCCGATTCCCAGCGCGTCAAAACCCGCTTCGACGGGTGGAGCGCGCTGCTCAGCGGCATCATGCTCACCTTGATGGTCATCGGCCTGGATCGCCTTGTCGTCAACACAGGCTACTCGCTGGTTGCGATCGTTATCGCGTTCGTGCTCGGGTTTGTGATTCTGCGCCGCATGCGGCAACAAGCCAATCCGCTCTGGCCGATCGACTTGTTCACTATCCGGCCCTTCTCGTACGGGTTAACGGCTTGGCTATTCCTGTTTGCCTCGCAGGCCGCGGTATTTGTTGCCTTGCCGTTTTACTTCCAAACCGCCTACGGGCGCGGACAAGTGGAAGTGGGGTTGCTGATGACGGCCTGGCCCATCTTTGCGGTATTTGTTGCCCCTATTGCAGGCCGCTTGGCCGACAAGCATCCCAGTGGCATCTTGTGCTCTGCGGGCGCCGGTGTCATGGCGGCCGGCCTGGTTTTATTGTTGCTGCTGCCTGCAGACGTCAGCAACGTCTGGATCGTTGCCGTGATGGCAATTAGTGGTACCGGGTACGGGTTCTTTCATTCGCCGAACAACCGCTCGATGCTATCGTCGGTACCCATCCAGCGGAGTGGGGCTGCGGGGGGCATGCAAGGCACGACGCGTACCTTTGGCCAAAGCGTGGGCGCGGCGCTGGTCGCCATATCGTTTGGTATTAGTGCCGCGTATGGCGCGAAGCTGGCATTGGTGCTTGCCGTTTTGTGTGCCTTGGGGGCGGTTACCGTCAACCTGATTCAGCTGCGCGACCCCAAAGCGCGCGCGGTTGAAGAGGCGGCGCGCAGCGGCTAACCCCGGGGTGTTAAAACCAACAGCAGAGCTCGGGCGCAAGAAGCAGAGTTCAGGTGCACGGTCTATAAAGCTCACGGTGTAAACGGTTCGCCATGGGACGAGATGGGAGTGCTCAACGGGGCTCGCCCCAGGTATCGAGCGGCTCCGCGTACGGCGCAATGGTGATGCGCCTGCCCGTGCCGCTGCATAACTCGGGCGTTTCACCTGCCAAGTGTTGAATGGGTATTAAAGAGGAAAGGCTTCGTGACGGACAAGGTTCGTTTGGACAAGTGGCTGTGGGCCGCGCGGTTCTACAAAACGCGCAGCCTGGCCTCGTCTGAAATCGAAAAAGGTCGCGTGCTGGTGAACGACCAAATGACCAAGCCGGCTCGCGAGGTTAAACTGGGCGACCGCATTTCGGTGCGTCGCGGTTATGTTGCCACCGAAGTCCTGGTGCAGGGTCTAAGCAACGTACGGGGCCCGGCCTCTGTGGCTCGCCAACTGTACGAGGAAACCCCAGAAAGTATACGGGCACGGGAAGAGGCCGCCGAGAAGCGACGTCTCGCGCCCGAGCCGGCTCACTTCATCGAAGAAGGGCGTCCTACTAAACGCGATCGCCGCCTGATCGATCGGCTGCGGCGGAGTTATTAATCCCCCCATGTTTCCCCCTCGACTCCTGCAAGGCTATCAGTCTTTCCTGGGCGGCCGCTTTCCTAAAGAGCAAACCCGTTATCGCCAGCTAGGCGAGAACGGACAAAAGCCCGAGATTATGGTCATCGGTTGCTGCGACTCGCGCGTCGCGCCCGAGACCATATTCGATGCAGGTCCAGGCGAGCTTTTCGTGGTACGCAACGTGGCCAACCTGGTGCCTCCGTGTGAAGACGAGAGCGTCCACTACCACGGCACCAGTGCTGCCATCGAGTTTGCGGTGCAAGCGCTGCGCGTGAAGCACATCGTGGTTTTGGGGCATGCCAGTTGCGGCGGCATCCGCGCGGTAGTCGAACACGCCGGTCCTCTATCGCCGGGCAACTTCATTGGCAAATGGACCTCACAGATCACCCATCTGGAAAAGCTTCTGGGAGAGCCGGGCAGCGACTTCGCGGGCTATCTGCGCAAAATGGAGCTGGCCGTCGTCGAGCACAGCCTGAAAATGCTCATGACGTTTCCGTGCGTAAGTACCTTGGTGGAGCGCGGCAAGCTGCAGCTACACGGCGCGTACTTTGGGGTAGCCACTGGCCAGTTGCTCATACGTGATCCCCAAACCGGCGTGTTTGCGCCCTGCGAAAGCTACCGCGATGCGTTGACCCGGTGCGCGGCAAGCCTCGGCCTTCAGGCCGGGGAAGGATAGCGGGGAC
>CAZMVM010000224.1:0-4932 GCA_964569785.1 uncultured Pigmentiphaga sp.
GAGTGGTGGCGATTGCGTATCGTCGAGCGGTACCCTGCGCACGAGGTGCCGCAGGCTTGGCTCATGATGCAGATATCCATCACTGCACTGCGCAAGCAAAAACAACTCTGACCCGCCCAAGTGGCGGGTTTTTTCTTTTCGGGGCTCCGCTAGGCGGGGCCTTTTTCAATTGTGGGCAAGGCCCGCGCCATTTATCCCAAGGGGAATTACACGATGTTTGACGATCTCGATCTGGCCGAACTTGGCCTCGACCTGCCTGAGGAAAAGGTAGCGGCGCTCAAGGAGACGTTCGCCACCAAAGCAAAGGAAGCAATCGACCACGAAGTGACTGGTCTGAAAAAGAAAAACTCGGAGCTTCTGGGACAAAACAAGACCCTGAAGACCGAGTTTGAACAGTTCCAGTCGCAACTTGAAGGCCTCGACTTGGAAGCCATTAAGGGGCTCGATCTGAGCGCCATCAAGGGCTTGCTTGAAGAGGTAGGCCGCGACGAAGAAAAACGCCTCATTGCCGAGGGCAAGATCGACGAGGTGTTTAACCGTCGCACCGAGCGCTTCCGTCAGGACGTCGAAAAACAAATCAAGGCGAAGGAAGCCGAGATCGCCCGTCATATCGAGGCCAACCAGAAGCTGGCCAGTCGTGCCTTGTCAGATGCCATCTTGCAGGCCGCATCCAAGGCTGGGGCGTTACCTGAAGCAATGGAAGACATCGTCGAGCGGGCCCGTCGTGCTGGATGGACGGTAAACGAAGATGGCGATGTCGTGGCAATGGACGGCGACGAGCCGATCCTGGGCAAGGACGGCAAGACGCCGCTTACCCCCGCTGAATGGGCTGAGTCCCTGCGCGAGAGCGCACCCCACCTGTGGCCCAGGGCCGTAGGTGCCGGCCCAACCGGCGATAAGGGCGCCAAGGGTGCCAAGAAACGCAGCGAAATGTCCGCTGAGGAAGTCGCTGCGTTCATCAAAGAACACGGGCGAGAAGCCTATCTCAAGTTACCGAAATAAGGAGGCCACGTGGCTACTACTGTCAATTCCGACCTCATCATCTACAACGACCTGGCGCAAACCGCGTATTTGGAGCGCTTGCAGGACGTTCTGGATGTTTTCAACCAATCGTCTGCCGGCGCGATCCTGCTGCGCAACGATCTGATCGAGGGCGACTTCCGCAAGCGCGCTTTCTACAAGATCGGCGGCTCCCTGTCGCACCGCAATGTGAACTCGACCAGCGGCGTGTCTGGCACCAAGATCGGGGCCGACGAAGCTGTTGGTGTGAAGACTCCGTGGAAGTATGGCCCTTACGAGACCACGGAAGAAGCGTTCAAACGCCGCGCCCGTTCCCCCGAAGAGTTCTCCATGCTCATCGGCCAGGACATGGCGGATGCCGTACTGGACTACTACATTGAAGCGGCGTTTGCCGCCTTGAGCGCAGCCATCGGCGGCAACGCAAACATGGTTGCGAGCGCATCCTTTGCCACCGACCACAAAAAGGTGCTCACCAAAGGCATGCGCAAGTTCGGCGATCGGTTTAACCGCATCTCGCTGTTCGCGATGGACTCCGCAACCTACTTCGATCTGGTTGACGACGCCATCGACCAGAAGATCTATGAAGAGGCTGGCGTGGTGATCTACGGCGGCTCCCCCGGCACGATGGGTAAGCCGGTGCTGGTGTCCGATAAAGTGACGACCGACACGATCTACGGCCTGCAAGCCGGCGCTGTGACCCTTACCGAGTCTCAAGCGCCCGGCATCCGCTCATACCCGATCAATGACCAAGAGAACCTGGCGATCGGCTACCGTGCGGAAGGCGCGTTCAACATCGACGTGCTCGGGTACAGCTGGAAAGATAATGCCGGATCGAACCCGAACCTGTCGGCGCTGGGCTCGAACAGCAACTGGCGCAAGCATGCCACCAGCGACAAGGTTACCGCTGGCGTGCTGATCAATCTGGCGACCGGCTCCGGTTCGGGCTCTGGCTCTAGCTCGGGTTCTGGTTCGGGCTCTGGCTCGGGTAGTGGTTCGGGTAGCGGAGAGTAACCTATGCGTGTCGGTATCTATGCTGGCACGCGCAATCGTGCCGCCGCGGCGCTCGCTGAGGGGTTTTCTCTCATCGGCGTCGAGGTGGCGCACCGCAACGGCGCGTTTTACCGCGGAGAAATTGAAGATTTCGACTTCATTGTCTCCATTGGTATGCGCGCCGCTGCGCCCGCGGTGCGTGCGTACACTCAGCACGGCATTCCGGCCGTCGTTGCTGACTGGGGCTACCTCAAGCGCGTGAGCGAACCAGGCGAAGCTGAGCGGGGGTATTACCAGGTAGGGATTGGCGGCCTGAACGCCGTTCCGCCGTTCGATTGCCCGTCCGACCGCTTCGATGCGCTTGGACTCACCGTAGCGCCGCGCGGCGGCGACCCGAAGGGTTACGTGCTTGTCTGCGGCCAAGTGCCGGGTGATGCCGCCCACGGTATGGATGCCAACGCCTACATCAGCTGGTTGCGTGAGACCGTCAAGCAGTACCCTGACGCAGTGTACCGGCCTCACCCTCGAGGCGGGGTCAGTTTGCCCGGAGTGACGTCGCAAACCGCATCGCTGGAAGATGCCCTGGCCGGCGCTCGCCTAGTCGTGACTTGGAACAGCAACGTGGGTCACGATGCGTTGCTTGCGGGTGTTCCGGTTGTCGCTCACGGTCCTGCTGCATATTCAGAGCTTGCCGGCGAGACATTGCCGAGCGTCGACACCCGGCGCGAATATTTCCACCGCGTCGCCTACGGGCAATGGACGCTAGATGAAATGCGCTCGGGCGTGTGCCAGCAGTTCATTCTTGATCACCTGTTGACTGGCGTCGAGCCGAAAGCCGAGGTGGAGCCTGCTGTGGAGGTCGAGCAGGGTGCGCGCGCTACTCCAGATTTGGATGCTATGACCGCTACCGAACTCCATGCACTTGCCAAAGAACGCGGCGTAAAAGTTCACCCGCGTACAGGCGCAGAGAGACTGAGGGCAATATTAATGGAGGCAGCGTAGTGATTTCATACATCACGAACCAGGACGTCGACAGTCTCCTTGGCCCGGACTGGGCACCCGAGGAAGCTAAAGACCGTGCGGTCATGGTTGCCAATGTCTGGCTGACGAATCAGCGTCTGCCTGAACTCGATCCCATACCGAACGAATGGAAGCAGGCTGGAGCAGAGATCGCCAAGGAAGCCGCAGCGGGGCGCATATATGGGGCGACTGAAACCGGCGTACTGAGTAAATCGGTATCCGCGGGTGATGGCGTAGGCGTGAGCAAGACGTTTTCGGTGTCCGCAAAGAACTACACCGCTGGCGAATCACTGGCGCTTGCGCTACTAAAGCCCTGGCTAAGTCCTATGGGCAACGTGCGCTTTTTGAAGAGGGTGTGATGACGAAATCGGCCAAGCCGCCCAAGGTTGGATTCAATCGCGCCGACCCATTGCAGGACTACTACAGCGACGGTAAAGGCAATCTGTACTCGGTGGCGCGTCTAATTGACGACACCAAACACCTACCAGTGTTCGATTGCCCCCTGGCCGCACTAGACCTCTCCGGCGAGATATGGGAAGGCTGCAATATGCATGGCCTTGCGTGGCATGTACGACGCGTGAAGGACGCCGATCTCGACAAACCCATCTTGCTTGACTGGGAAGGCGGTATTGCTGATGGCCGCCACCGCGTCATCAAAGCCCTGGTGCTAGGTAAACGCACGATCAAAGCGCGTCGCATGATGTGGAAGCCAGATCCTTGCCGAAGCGAGGGTGATCAATGAGCCTACGCGACGAAATCACTGCCGAGTTGGCCCAGGCCTTCGACAGCGATCTTGCAGATGCCGTAAGCACCTTCACCGGCAGCCGCGTAATCGGCCAGGGCCCATACGACCCGATTACCGATACCCGGCCGGTCATCACTGAGAACTATTCAGGCAGGGGCGTTTTCGGCAGCTTCGCAATCAATATTGTGGATGGCGTGCAGATCCTGCGCACCGATGTGAAGGTGACAGCACTGCAAGCCGAGGTTACCCAGGCGCCGAAGGTAGACGACACGATCACGCAGGGCGGCACCACATACAAGGTCATTCACGTAGGCAAAGACCCGGTTTCTGCTACGTGGGTAATCCAACTGAGGGCAACGTGATGGCGGGATGGAGTAATAAGCCGACGGCGTTCATTAAGGTTATCGAGGCCGATCTGAAGGATCGGCGCAACGATGCTGCCAAGGATGCCTTGCAGATGGTTGTGCGTTCAGCGCCTGTCGATACAGGCGCCTTCCGGGGGAACAACCGGGTTAGCGCAGATAGCGAAGATCATGGGTTTGAGTTGGATGCCACCGACAAGAACGGGCAGGAAACCATTTCCGCAGGCATAGCGGTGATCGACAAGGCGGACAAGCCCTACCAGGCCGTTACTATTCAGAACAACCTTCCTTACGCGGAAGCACTGGAGAACGGCCACTCGCAACAAGCGCCCCAAGGCGTCTACGGCCCTGCCTATGAAGCCGTCCGCTCCAAGTACGCAAAATGACATACGAACAGATACGCCAAGCCATCACGACTCGCATGATGGCCTTTACCGGCATCGATTCGGACAGCATTGAACTGCCGAACGATAGCGTGCGCCTGGATACGACCAGCAAGCCCCTGTGGTGCCGCCTGAGCATCCAGAATGCCGAAGCACACATGGCTGGCATGGCAGACCGCCCGTATACCCGCAAGCCCGGCCTGATCGTCATTCAGTGCTTCGCGCGTGAGCAGACAGGCATGAAGGCGCTGACCGAGTTAGCCGACAAGCTGGAAGCGCACTTCGCTTACTGGCGAACTGGCGACCTTGAGTGCCTGGAAGCCAGCATGATTCCGGCAGGAACCAGAGACGGCTGGGTGCAGGTCAACGTCAGAATTCCTTTCAGGGCTGGATAGCCCGCAACACCTAATGC
>CAZMVM010000225.1:0-4823 GCA_964569785.1 uncultured Pigmentiphaga sp.
TCGTGGATTTAATCATGAGGAGAATTTCCTCGTCACCCTCAATTTTGCCCTTCCAACGATACATGGACAGCATGGAAGCCCCAAGGTTCACGCAGGCGGCCAGACCTTCTTCCAGCAGAACATGAGCCAACCGCTTGCCGAGCTGCAGGTCGGGTACGTTAGAATACACCAGAATCACATCAGTTGTCATCGTCTCTCCTAGTGTAACAGACGGCGCCGCAACAAACCGGCAGCAACCCATACCGCCAACCCCCCAGTTACGACCAGTTGTAGTATGGCCCATCCAGCGTTGGCAGGGAGCTCACCCAACACCATAGGGCGAATCAAATTAATGGCAGGAGCCATGGGCAGCCACTGCACGGCAGATGCCAATGCTTCCGGCAACTGATCCACGGGGAAGAACACTCCGGATAGAAACACCATGGGTGTTACCACCAAAGTGAAGTAGTACATGAAGAAATCATAGCCCCGTGCCAGCGAAGTAATAATAAGCGCCATCGCGGCAAATGTAAGGCCTGCCACGGCCAGCACCAGTGGTATCAACACCAGGGTGGGAGCCCGGGAGATATTGAATAGATACACAATGATCAAGATGGCCAACCCGCTTTTCATCGCTTTAGCAGTGGCCCAAAGCACTTCCGCCCACAAGATGTCATCGAGCGAAAGTGGTGTATTCAGCATCCCCTCCCAGGTCCGCTGCACCTGGAGACGGGAAAACGCACTATACGTCGCCTCAAAGGTGGCCCCGTACAACGTACCCATACAAATCGAGCCAGCGGCCAGAAACGTAATGTAGGGAACGCCCTGGATTGCCGGCAACAGCTTGCCCAGCCCGAACCCTAGGGCAAGCAACACCACCATGGGATCCAGCACGTCGCCTAAGATGGTGGTCAATGCAGTTTTTCGCCACACTAGAAAATTTCGGCGTAGCACCGCTAGAGCGAGCCGTGAGGGGCGCGGCCAATACCAGGTGTCTTGCATTACCCTTCCTCGCGCATGCCTCGCCCTGTCAGCCGCAGGAACAAATCCTCCAGGTTGGCAGGACGCTGCAAATATCGCACGTTGGGAACCATGTGCAATTCGCGTACGACCGGCGTGGGATCATCGACATAACAGAAGACGGTTTCCCCCGTCACTTCCACCCGCCCCGGCAGTGATTCGCGGTGAGCAGCCAGCCAGGCCTCGGCTTCATCGCCGTAAACCTCGATGACGTATGGCTCCAGATGTTGCGCAATCAGCTCACGCGGCGCGCCCTCAGCAACCTTCCGACCATGATCTATGACGGCCAGCCGTTCACATAAGCGTTCCGCCTCATCCATAAAATGCGTGGTCAGGAGGATTGTTTTGCCACGGCCGAGCAATTCGCGGAGACGCTCCCACACTAAATGACGCGCCTGCGGATCCAACCCGGTCGTGGGCTCATCCAGCACAATCAGCGCTGGGTCGTTGACCAGCGCGCGAGCCAGCGTCAGGCGTCGCTTCATCCCCCCGGATAACTCGTTGATGCGCGCGTGCCGTTTTGCCGTCAGCGCAGCGAATTCGAGGAGATCGGGGATACGCGCGCGAATCTGGGCGTCGGACATACGAAAGTAGCGCCCGAAAACCAGCAGATTTTCCTCGACGGTGAAATCGGGATCGAGACTATCCAGCTGGGGCACTACCCCAATGTGTGCGCGGGCATCGCGCGCGTGAGTGCGCATGTCGTGGCCCAGCACTTGCACCGAACCGCCATCGAAGGGCGTTAGACCCAGAAGTGCCCTCAAGGTAGTGGTTTTACCTGCCCCATTGGGACCGAGGATGCCGTAGCACTCGCCGGGTCGAATAAAAAACGACAAGCCATCCACAATCGTGCGATCGCCGTAGCGCTTGCACAGGTCGCGTATTTCAACAGCGGCCTCACTTTGCGACGGGGCTAGGTCGGCTTGCCCGCGATGCGGGGCGGTTACAGAGGGTGCGGGTTCAGCACGGGAAGACGCGGCAACGGATTCGCGAACAAAGGGCATAAAGCTATTGTAAGTTGCCGTACTGCTGAACGGTGCACCGAGTTGCATGGGAATGTACCGGACTCTAGAACACGGGCAGTTCGCACGGGAAAAACACTGCCGACGAGCCACTTTCTTGCTTATAACGTGTCGAGCCGCAATAAGGTGAACCGGCCGGTCGAACGCCAGCCTCCCGTGTCGATATGATGCACATTGCCCAATGTAATGGGCTCTTCTACGGTTGTGTGGCCGACGACAACCGCAACAATATCGGCCACCCCAGTCTCGTTCCACTCCGCCACACGCCGGCGCGACCACATACAGTAATCCCGCTTGGAGCGCCGCGCCAACACATTGGCTAGGTCGTTCCAAGATGGCACCGGGCAGTCGGCATGCACGATGCCGACCAGTCCGCGTTCAACGGGCACCTCGATCGCGATGGGAAGCTGCGCAAAGGCGGCCGCATACTGAGCCTGCCGTTCCGGGCTCAGATCCAGAAACCAGCCTCCCCCGTTGATGCGGTAGGTTGCAACGTCGACTTCGCCGGTCCTGACAAAACGGATCGCGTAGTCTTCGTGATTACCTCGTACGGCGTAAAACCAAGGTTGGGCAAGCCATTCCAGACAGGGTTCCGACTCCGGTCCTCGATCCACCAAATCGCCCACACTGAATAAGCGATCGCGCGCTGGGTCGAACCTCGCCTGGTCGAGCACCCGCCGCAATGCGCTGAAGTGCCCGTGAATATCGCCGACCGCGAAATCCCGACCCACGGGATTGCGATCCACCCGCTTGACCAATTCCATTCGACTTCGCAAAGGGTTAAAGATGCTGAGCGCAGACGCGGCCGGATGAGGCTGTTTGCGCTTAAGTACTATGCCCGCGGACGGCCCGTCAACGCGCGATAAGCCCAATCGGCCCAAATCAGCGGTCTTGCGCCCTTCCAATGGTATTTACAACGCCGGTACACCATTAAAAAACCCCAGCACCGATGGGGCTGGGGTTTCTTCGCAACCATTGCGCCTGCAGAAAGCAAAGCTTGCTTCTACCGCGGCGCACTGTCATGAACGGAGTCGTTGATTGTGTATGGCGTTGGGAATCGCAGAGGGGCTTAGTCACATGATTGGTTGCACGGGACGCGCAACGCATTACGTGCCCCGAAGCGTTACTCCTCGGAGGTCTCTTCTTCTTCCGTGGGCTCGGGTCGATCGACCAGCTCCATGAAGGCCATCGGAGCATTGTCGCCCTGGCGGAAGCCCATGCGCAGCACGCGGGTGTAACCACCGTTGCGCGACTGATAGCGGGGGCCCAATTCGTCGAAGAGCTTCACCACGGCATCACGGTTACGCAGACGGGCGAATGCGAGACGACGATTGGCCACCGTCGGCTCTTTCGCGAGAGTGATCAAGGGTTCGATGACGCGGCGCAGTTCCTTAGCCTTAGGCAAAGTCGTTTTGATCGCCTCGTGCGTGATCAGAGATACCGCCATGTTCCGGAACATGGCCAAACGATGACTGCTGGTACGGTTAAGTTTGCGAAGGCCGTGACGATGACGCATGATAATTTCCTTATGTGAATCTTGGCGCGGCACGATTACCGCTGATCCAGCTCTTCTATCGGGGTCACACACTTGCCTGTGTGTGCTCCGCGGGCCGGTAAAGGGCGCAATTGTACACCCAATGGAGTGCACCCCGAAATGCGGCGCGAAAGTCAACGTGCTACCGCATCCCGTTGTGCCGATATCGCCCCGAAGGGCGCGTATTTAAGTTAGCAGCGCTTCAAATCAAAACCACGTGGAGTGCAGCGCTACGTAGATCAAGGGCGCTCCAGACCCAACGGCGGCCAGTTCTCGAGCTTCATACCCAAGGTCAGGCCACGCGCTGCCAGCACTTCCTTGATCTCGTTGAGCGACTTGCGGCCCAGGTTGGGGGTTTTAAGCAGCTCGTTCTCGGTGCGCTGAATCAGGTCGCCGATGTAGTAAATGTTTTCGGCCTTCAAGCAGTTGGCCGAACGCACGGTCAGTTCGAGATCGTCGACCGGGCGCAACAAGATAGGATCGATTTGCGGAGCACCGCGCGTGGGCATGTCGCTAACTTCCGAAGACCCTTCGAGCGCCGCAAAAATAGAAAGCTGATCCATGAGGATGCGTGCTGCCTGGCGCACAGCTTCCTCGGGCGTCAACACACCGTTGGTTTCAATATCGAGCACGAGCTTGTCCAGGTCGGTACGCTGCTCAACCCGCGCGCTTTCTACCGAATAACTGACTCGACGCACGGGGCTGTATGAGGCATCCAGCACGATACGACCAATGGTGCGCGTTTGCTCGTCGCCAATATTTCGCATGTTACCCGGAACATAGCCGCGGCCTTTCTCGACCTTGATCTGCATCTCGAGCTTGCCGCCCTCGACGAGGTTGGCAATGACGTGATCCGGGTTGACGATTTCTACGTCGTGCGGCAATTCGATGTCGGCTGCGGTCACAACGCCTTCACCCGACTTTCTGAGGGTGAGAGTGACTTCGTCGCGGGTGTGCAGCTTGAACACTACACCCTTGAGGTTAAGCAGCAGATCGACGACGTCCTCGCGCACACCGTCGATGGTTGAGTATTCGTGCAACACGCCAGTGATTTGCACTTCGGTGGGCGCAAACCCTGACATGGACGAAAGCAGAATCCGCCGCAGGGCGTTTCCGAGCGTGTGTCCATAGCCACGCTCGAAGGGCTCCATAATGACACGCGCGTGATTCGGCCCGATAGAGTCGACTTCGATACTGCGCGGTTTCAAGAAAGGCGCGTTTGCCATTTAACACATTCCTATTCAATACCCTCGGCTCGTTACACCGAT
>CAZMVM010000226.1:0-4822 GCA_964569785.1 uncultured Pigmentiphaga sp.
ATGGCCAAACCTACCTGTTGAATCTCATCGACACGCCAGGCCACGTCGACTTCTCTTACGAGGTCAGCCGTTCGCTGTCGGCCTGCGAGGGAGCTTTGCTGGTCGTTGATGCGTCACAAGGGGTCGAAGCGCAAACTGTGGCGAACTGCTATACCGCGATCGATTTGGGCGTCGAAGTGGTGCCGGTACTGAACAAGATGGATTTGCCGCAAGCGGATCCGGACAATGCCCGCGAGGAAATCGAAGATGTCATTGGCATCGATGCAACCGATGCCATTCTTGCCAGTGCCAAAACGGGGATGGGCATCGACGACATTCTCGAGGCGGTGGTCGCGCGCATTCCACCTCCTGAAGGGAACCCGGATGCACCGTTGCAGGCCCTCGTTGTGGATTCGTGGTTCGATAACTATGTGGGCGTGGTCATGCTGGTGCGGGTCGTAAACGGAGTGCTGCGGCCTAAAGACAAGATTCTGCTCATGTCGACGCAGGCCACCCACTTGTGTGAACACGTGGGGGTGTTTACCCCCCGTTCGCAACCTCGAGAGCAGCTTGCCGCGGGTGAGGTGGGGTTTGTCATTGCCGGTATCAAAGACCTTGAAGATGCCAAGGTCGGTGACACTATTACGCTCGCCAGCAAACCAGCCCAAGCTCCCCTCCCCGGGTTCAAAGAGATCAAGCCGCAGGTGTTTGCGGGCCTGTATCCGGTTGAATCCAGCGAGTACGACCAGCTACGTGACTCGCTCGAGAAGCTGAAGCTGAATGACGCCTCGCTCATGTTTGAACCCGAGGTGTCGCAAGCGCTGGGCTTCGGCTTTCGCTGCGGTTTCCTTGGCATGCTGCACATGGAGATCGTGCAGGAGCGGCTCGAACGCGAATTCGGGATGGATCTGATCACGACCGCGCCATCGGTGGTGTACGAGGTCGAGCAGCGTGACGGTCAGGTCATTATGGTCGACAGCCCATCCAAGATGCCGGAAGTGGGCAAAATTGCCGAAATTCGAGAGCCCATCGTAACCGTCACGATCTTCGTGCCACAAGACTACGTCGGGCCAGTGATTACCCTGTGCACGCAAAAGCGGGGCATCCAGACCAACATGACGTATCACGGCCGCCAGGTGCATCTCGCCTATGAAATGCCTTTGGCGGAAATCGTGCTCGACTTCTTTGATCGGCTGAAATCGGTGTCACGCGGTTATGCGTCGATGGACTATGAATTCAAAGAGTATCGCTCGGCGGATGTGGTCAAGGTGGATGTTCTCATCAACGGTGATCGGGTCGATGCATTGTCCGTTATCGTGCACCGTTCGCACGCCCGTCCGCGCGCGCGCGATCTGGTCAGCCGCATGCGTTCGCTCATCCCGCGACAGATGTACGACGTCGCAATCCAAGCGGCAATCGGTTCTGAAATTATCGCTCGCGAAAACGTAAAAGCTTTGCGCAAGAATGTATTGGCCAAGTGTTACGGTGGTGATATTTCGCGTAAGAAGAAGCTTCTGGAAAGACAGAAAGCGGGCAAGAAACGAATGAAGCAGGTTGGTAGCGTGGAGATTCCACAAGAAGCATTCCTTGCCATATTGCAGGTAGAAGATAAATGAGCTGGAATTTCGCGCTGATTTTGTTTGTGCTGCTAGTGGTAACAGGAGTGGTCTGGGTGGTCGACGTCGTGTCGTTGCGTCCGGCCCGTCGCCGCCGCATGGAAGCAGCCGCCTCTGAGTTCGATCGCGACCGCGCCCCGTACCTACGGAGCGCCGAGGGGGCAGAAGCCGCCGCTCGTTACCGCGAGCAAGCGATTCGTGACGCTGGACGCGCGCCGTGGTGGGTGGAGTACTCGGTTAGCTTTTTCCCCGTCATTTTGTTCGTATTCGCCCTCCGTTCATTTGTGGTCGAGCCCTTTCGCATCCCGTCGGGCTCCATGCTGCCTACGCTGGAGTCGGGCGACCTCATTCTGGTCAACAAGTTTGCCTATGGAATACGGCTCCCCGTCATCAACACCAAGGTCATTCCATTGGGGGAGCCTCAACGCGGTGATGTCATGGTGTTCCGCTATCCGCCCGAACCCGAAATCGACTTTATCAAGCGGGTCATCGGGCTGCCCGGCGACGAAGTAGCCTATGTCAACAAGCGCCTTTACATTAACGGCGAAGAGGTGCCCCGTCAGCGGGTGGGCGATTACTTCGAACCCGATCGGGCTAGCTATAGTATGGAGTTCGTGGAACAACTCGGCGACGATCCGCACCGCATCCTGCTCGATCCACAGCAGTCGGGCGACCTGTACCCCAGCGCGCATTTTCCCTACCGCTCCTATTGCGACTATCAGCGCGGCGGCATGCGGTGCAAGGTGCCTGAAGGCCATTACTTCGTAATGGGCGATAATCGCGATAATAGTGCCGACAGTCGGTATTGGGGCTTTGTGCCCGACGAAAACATCGTCGGCAAGGCATTTCTTGTCTGGATGAACTTTGGCAACCTCAGCAGGATAGGCAGCATCCAATGACGCAGCTGAACCGTTCATGGCAGTTGGCCTGTGGCGGGCCGTCGTCGTTCACTTCACAGACGGCAGTCGCCTGTCCGTCAAGCCCCTCGGTGCAGGCGCGACTTCGGTCGCAATGGGGGGCCAAATGCCTGGAATGGCGCAGGGTGGCTCAAGCGCGGCGTCACGGTCGCGAGGATCAGCATGTGCCAGCTGTAAGCGGCTTTACGGCCGTTGGGTTGCGCTGGTTGCGGGGCGTGCCATGAATTTATCACTCTTGGAAGAGCGTCTAGAGCACCGGTTCAGCAACCGTGCCTTGCTTGAACAAGCCCTGACTCACCGGAGTCACAGTAGCCGACACAACGAGCGCCTTGAGTTTCTAGGCGACAGTGTGTTGAACTGTGCGGTTGCGTCGCTACTTTACGAAAAATTTACGCGCATTGACGAGGGCGATTTGTCGCGCTTGCGTGCCAACCTCGTTAAGCAATCGGCGCTGGCGGAAATAGCCCAGCGTTTGGGGTTGGCCCAGTTTTTAAGGTTAGGTGAAGGCGAACTCAAAAGCGGCGGGTTTCGACGACCGTCGATTCTTGCCGATGCGTTGGAAGCCGTCTTCGGTGCGGTTTATCTCGACGCAGGGTTTGAAGCGGCCTGCCGGGTCATCCAGCGGCAATACGTTCAATTGCTAGCGGACGTGGATCCCAAAACGCTAGGTAAAGACGCGAAAACGCTGTTGCAAGAGTACTTGCAGGGCCGGCGTATCGCGCTCCCCTTGTATTCGGTCATCGCCACACACGGCGCTGCCCATAATCAGGAGTTCGAAGTCGAATGCTTTATCGAGAAGCTCGACATTCGGGTGACGGGACGGGGAACGAGCCGACGCGCAGCCGAACAAAACGCTGCGCGCCAGGCGCTCGACTTGGTGGAAGCCACTAAATCCAGCGGTGGCAAAGGTACTGCCGCAAACGACGGTGGGGGGAACTCAGCATCGGGACGTCGTGGCCGTGCTCGTAAGGCGCAGCTCGCACTTCCAGTGGCGGTACCGCAGCGTGCGGGGCGGACACGGGCGTCGGAGCAAAAGTCATGACCGAGTCATCCGTCAGCCGTTGCGGCTTTGTCGCCATTGTAGGTCGACCCAACGTTGGCAAGTCGACGCTGTTAAATGCTCTAGTGGGCGCCAAGATCAGCATCGTGTCGCGCAAGGCGCAAACGACTCGTCATCGCATCCATGGTGTTCTCACCCGGGGTCACGAGCAATTTATATTTGTCGATACCCCAGGCTTCCAGACTCGGCACGGCGGCACGCTCAACCGCATGATGAACCGCGTCGTGACTCAGGCGCTGAGCGAAGTTGATGTCGTCGTCATGGTGGTCGAGGCGGGTAAGTGGTCGGCAGGGGATGCGGCCCTGCTGCCTTTGTTGCCACAAGGCCCTCGGCAGATTCTCGCCGTGAACAAGATCGACCAGGTGCGAGACAAGGGCACACTTTATCCCTATGTGCAGCGAATTATTGATAAGCATCCATTCGACGCTGTTGTGCCTGTCAGTGCTATCCGCCGACGGCAGCTCGATGCGTTGCTCAACGAGATCGCGATCGGCTTACCGGAAGGTGAGCCTCTATTCGAAGAAGACACGCTCACCGATCGACCCGTACGCTTCCTGGCTGCAGAACTCATCCGCGAGAAGATTTTTCGTCTCGTGGGTGACGAGCTGCCTTACGGCAGTACGGTAGTCATTGAGCAATGGGAGGAAACCCCACGCCTCGTTCATATCGCGGCCTGTGTCATTGTCGATCGAGAAAGTCATCGCCCGATCATTCTTGGCTCAGGGGGGAGCCGCATGAAGCGCATCGCGACGGAAGCTCGTCAAGACATCGTCCAGTTGCTCGACAAACCTGTGCATTTAGAAGTTTTCGTGAAGGTGCGCAAGGGTTGGAGCGAACGCCAAAGTACGCTGCGCGATCTCGGCTATGACGAGGCGTAATCAAGATGGCCACGCGCACCCCCGGGCCGCGCGTTCATGACAGCGCGGCGTTTCTCTTGCACAGCAGTCCCTGGCGAGAGACCTCGTTGTTGCTGGAGATCCTGAGCCGTGAACACGGCCGCGTTGCGTTGGTGGCCAAGGGCGCACGCCGCCCGACTTCCGCATTGCGTCCGGTATTGGCAAGTTTTCAACCGCTTAGCCTTTCCTGGAGTGGGGCGGGCGAAGTTAAAACCCTAGTGCGCGCCGAATGGGCTGCCGCACTGCGCGTGTATACCGGGCCTGCCATGATGTCGGCCTGGTACATGAACGAATTGCTGTTGCGATTACTGGCGCGCGAAGATCCCCATCCCCTTTTATATGACGCTTACGATC
>CAZMVM010000227.1:0-4803 GCA_964569785.1 uncultured Pigmentiphaga sp.
GAGCTCGTGTACTTTCCCATCAACCCCGCCTTTGGCGGGAATCCCGATAACGGCTTTTATCTGCTGTCCAATGCAACCGCGCAGAATAAGCACAAAGATCCGGATGCGGAGAGCAACCGCTTTGGGTTCGAGCGTGAAAGTCCGCTTCAGACATTTAACGACTCGCTCGAACGCGCAATCCTGAGCCGGCTGGCGGCGGTGGCAACGTCTCAAGTTGCTGGTATCGACGGCACCCTGCAACCGGGAACTGTAGAGACTGGCAACTTCCTTATCGACATCATCGATGTAGGAGGTGGCGTACTGCAAATCACGACGACCGACAAGATACTGGGTACGTCGACTTCGTTTCAGGTGGGACGATGATGACAGCCACACTTATACCCAAACTAGAAAGCCTGGTGGTGGTCACTGTACGCGCGTTGGCAGAAAACGGGGGGTGTCTACGTAGGCGGCAGGATGCCACATTCAAGGAAGCGAGCACGACTGCTTCTGCGCCGTCAGACCTCACAAACAAACGACCGCCGCTACGATGGAACGATGGAGCTTCGCTACGCATCACCGCGGGTGTAGCCGTGCTCAGTGTTGGCGTGCTTACTGGTTGTTCCGCGCCGCTACAGCAGCCTGCCGAAGTCACGACACCTGCATACTTGACACCGGCTTCGCCCGCAACCCGCGATCTGCTCAAGCTGCCTCCGCCCAAGGGCAAGATTATTGCCGCCGTGTATGGGTTTCGTGACCAGACCGGTCAATACAAGCGCGCTCCTGATAGCTCGTTCTCGACCTTGGTCACCCAAGGCGCGGCGTCGATTTTGATCAAGGCTTTGAAAGACTCGGGGTGGTACACACCGGTTGAGCGTGAAAGCTTGCAGGAGCTTTTAACGGAGCGGCGAATTGTACGGGCAATAGAAGGAAATGGTGAGGAAGAGGGAAGGCCATCCATTCAAATTCCCGCTTTGCTACCCGCCTCCATCATCGTGGACGGTGGGGTCATCGCCTACGAAACCAATGTGCGTACAGGCGGTGCTGGCGCACGTTTTCTAGGAATCGGGCTTTCTTCGGAGTATCGGGTGGATCAAGTTACCGTCAACCTGCGCAGCGTAGATATTCGCACGGGTGAAATTCTACACAGCGTTTCGACTACAAAAACCATCTACTCGTACGAAATTCGGCCCTCCGTTTTCCGCTTTGTGAACTTTAAGGAATTGCTCGAGATTGAAGCTGGCATAACGAACAATGAACCTTCGCAGCTGGCCGTCAAGGAAGCAATTGAGTCTGCGGTAGTGCATTTGACCGTGCAAGGGTTGCGCCATGGCAACTGGGCCTTGCGAAATCCTGATGATTGGAACTCCCCTGTCATACAGGCATATCTGCGCGAGGCGGATAGCTACGGGACCGACGCCATTCAGGCCTTGGAGGCGGTGGCCGCAGCGGCACCGGCTCCATCGGCGTCGTCGTCGGAGTTCACGACTAACTAATAGACCAACGTGGAGCCAGGCATGACGAGACACAAGTGGGTATTCAAGTCTTTGCTCTCTTCCAGCGGTCGTAAAGGAGAGCGGACCACTACTTTTGCGGGAGATCGCATAGATTGCCGGGGGCTAACGTGCATGCACTGTGGCAGCGAGCTGAAAGCAGATACAAGCTACACGTCATCGCTACCGCGGTCGCCATGTCGTGCGGAACCTCCAAAGGCTTTATTACTCCAGTCGTCATGGTGGTCTGACCGAAAGCAAAAGCTTATCGAAGGAAATCTTGTTACTACCGCGTTGTGGAAGCGCACGTTCAGGTGGATACGCGTTTTTACGCTGGTACTAGTGGGGGCTTTGTTTGCCGAACAAGGCATGGCCAGCGATTTGGGAGCCCCTGAGCTGTCGGTGTCTAGCTTCGCTGCCGGCGGTGCTCGCAGCTACGTGGCGATCGAACAGTTTGGGGACGACCAACGCGCGTATGTCGATCAGTTTGGAAATGGCAATACGAGCTTGCTGCAACAGCGGGGGCGTGACGGCGAGATTCACGCTGTTCAGCGTGGAGGAGGTAACTACGCCGATCTCAGGCAAAGCGGACGCAGTAACCGGATTGCCTTAACGCAGGCTGGGTTTGGTAACTGGGCGCTAGTTGCCCAGAATGGCGAGCGCAATCAGGCCAACGTAGTTCAGCGCAGCAATCACAACTATGCGCTCGTCATTCAAAACGGTACTGGCAATTGGGCCAATGTCGAGCAGTTCCGAGATTATTCAAAAACCGTCGTGACCCAATATGGGGACGGCAACGTAGCCAATGTGATCCAGCATTAAAGACCACTGGATTCACGCAGCATGGCGCTTATCGGGTCTTTGCACCAACAGGAGAGTTGTCATGAAATACAAACTGACTGCACTGGCTGCTGGATTGAGCCTGGTTTTTGCGGCTTCTTCGATGGCTTCGCAACTGGGCTCTATTGATCAATCGGGCGATGACAATAAAGCCGTTATTGATCAGAACTCTTCCGTCTTCTCTACTCTGGAAGCTAAGATTTGGCAAGCCGGAGACGATAACGACGGTTATATCCGACAGCTTCACATCCACTTTGGAAAAAAGGCGGAAGCAACCATTAACGAAGGACACCGTGCAGACGATAATAAATCGGTGATCATTCAAGAGTACTCCGGCATGGTGAAGGCATCGATTAATCATGCGGGAGACGATAACGATTCTTATATCGGCCAGACTTATGTAACCGATTCAAAGGCTTCGATATATCAGGGTGGCAACGACAACAAAGCCGGTATCGAACAAAAGTACGGCTCACACATGACGGCCAGTATAGAGGGTAGCGGAAATAGTAATAACGCCTGGATTGATCAGTCTTACGGCCATAAGTTAGTGGCCACGATTGATCAAGGAAAGTCGTACAAGAGTAAGGCAACAGTAGTTCAGACGGGCTATGACACTAACGCCGACATTTATCAAAATGGTAAATTTAATGAAGTTTATGTGCAGCAGCACGGCGACTTGTTCGGCAATGTGAAAGCAAAGGTCTGGCAAACTGGAGACAGTAACAAGGCTAACATCAACCAGTTTGGAAACAACCTTCTTGCTACCGTATCTCAGCCTGGTTACAAAAACGAGGCCTACGTCAAGCAGTTCGGTTCTCACTTGGTGGCGCCTGTGCACCAGAGTGGATCGAAAGGCCTAGCCGTTGTGAATCAGGTGAGCTATTAATGGCTTCACGATATAGCTTTCGCTTGGCTTAGCTAAGCGATTGATGTGAAAGGAAAGCCGCCGGTAGTGCAGCAAGTGTTCGGACCCTGTATGCTTGCTTATGTATGCGCATAGCGCTGCTACTGCACGTTTTTACCGGCGGCCCTTTTTGGCCCGTCAAAGGCAGGAATCCGGTGGAAAGGTTCTGCGTTTGAGATAAGCGTTTTAAGCAGAAGGACCGGTTATGGCAGCGGACGCAGCGGACATGCAAGTGTGGTTGGATACGCAAGTGGGCCAGGGTGGACCAAGTATTGTGACACCGTACGTGCGAAGTGCGGAGCACAGAAGGTTACGGTACCGGGTGCAAGTGCTGAAAATGGGACGATCGGGGCGTTCCGAAATTAGTCAGGGCGGTATTGCAGATTTGCCTCCAGCAAAGAGTATCGCCCTTGGCCAAGTGTCTCTCACGGTGGATGGTGACGATCACTGCGAAATTGTCGTTACCTTGACAGAGAGCGCAACCAAACGAGAAGAGTACCGTTTTGCTTGTCCCTTATAACGGTGCTCTGATTGGTGCAAGGAAGCAGCTCTCACCAGCTGATAATTACGGCTCATTGAATGCAGCCTCGCGCTTGATTTACAAAAAACAAAAGCCCGACAAAGTATCGGGCTTTTGTTTGATTGCCAGGGCGGCGCCCATACGCGATGGGTTAGTGGGCCATACGCAGAACAGGCGCTATCCTTGGCGCGCACACCCGCCAGCGGCAAATGTGCATTGCGGATGCTTTCTAGCGTGCTGCTAAGCGGCGTGCTTAGAAGTCCATGCCGCCCATACCGCCCATACCACCAGCAGCAGGGCCAGCGGCTGCGGTGGGCTTGTCTTCGACCAGCTCGGCAACAGCAGCTTCAGTGGTCAGGATCAGGCTCGCAACGGAAGCTGCGTTCTGCAGAGCGGTGCGGGTAACCTTAGTGGGATCCAGCACGCCTTGCTCAACGAGGTCACCGTATTCACCGGTGGCAGCGTTGTAACCGAAGTTTCCTTCGCCAGCTGCGACCTTGGCCACGACGACGCTTGCTTCCTCACCGGCGTTCGACACGATGGTGCGGAGAGGCTCTTCAACGGCGCGCAGCACCAGCTTGATGCCAGCATCCTGATCAGGGTTGTCGCCGGTCAGGTTTTCGATGGCCTTCTTGGCGCGCAGCAATGCTACACCGCCGCCAGGAACAATACCTTCTTCAACCGCGGCACGGGTCGCGTGCAAGGCATCTTCAACGCGTGCCTTCTTCTCTTTCATTTCGGTTTCCGTAGCCGCACCCACGCGGATAACGGCAACACCGCCCGCGAGCTTGGCAACACGCTCTTGCAGCTTCTCGCGGTCGTAATCGGACGTAGCTTCGTCGATTTGTACGCGAATCTGCTTGACACGAACTTCAATGGCCTTGGTGTCGCCTGCGCCGTCGATGATGGTGGTGTTTTCCTTACCAATTTCAACGCGCTTGGCCTGACCGAGCTCTTCCAGGGTAGCCTTCTCGAGGCTGAGCCCGGTTTCTGCGGAGATCTCCGTTCCACGCGTGTGGCTAGCGATGTCCTCGAGCTTGGGCTGACGGCGAGCGCCGCCGCCC
>CAZMVM010000228.1:0-4801 GCA_964569785.1 uncultured Pigmentiphaga sp.
GGAACTTGTCCATCAGGCCGGCTTGCGAATACTGCTTGATGAAGTTGATTCCCATGGCACCAGGTAGGAACGCGTAAATAGCATCCGGAGCAGAGGAGGCAAGCTGGGTGATCTCGGCCGAGAAATCATTCTGACCCAGACCGGGATAGATTTCGTCGGCCAGTTCGCCTTTGTAGAAACGCTTGAAGCCGGCCACTGCATCCTTGCCGGCCTGGTAGTTGGGAGCTATGACCGCAACGTTCTTGTAGCCGCGGTTATGTGCCTCTTGCCCCGCGCCCTCGTGCGGACCGTCGTTCTGGAAAGCCGTCGATACGAACCAGGGCGAGCACTTTTCGCCGGCAAACGGTGACGGGCCGCCGTTCGTGCCGATAAATGGCACCTGCTTGCCGACGATGTATGGAAACACTGCGTTGATAACATTGGACGCAGTAATGCCGACGACAATGTCGACATTGTTCTTTTCAATGAACTCGCGCGCAAGCTGCAGACCCACCTCGGGTTTGCTTTGGTCGTCAGCACGCAAGACTTCTACGGCTTGCCCGCCCAGTTTTCCGTCGTTCTGGGCCACGCGCAACATGAATCCATCGTACTGGTCGGCACCCAATGCGCCCAAGGTGCCGGACATGGAGCCCATGTGACCGATCTTCAGTTGCGCATATGCCGGGGCGGCGAACGATGCGGCGAAAGTCAACGCGGCAAGGCTCAGTCCGAATTTCTTAGGTAGTTTCATCGTTGTCTCCAGGTTTATGGTGTGATGCCAACGCGAAGAGTGCGTCAGGACGTTTTGGAATTCTCGTTGGCAAGCAGCTCGGCTATGTGCTTTTTCATGGCCGGCTTATCGACTTTGCCGACGCGCGTTACAGGAAACGCGTCAACGACTTCGATTCTTTCGGGGCATTTGAACTTGGCCAGACCCTGCTCCACCAGGAAGGCAGCAAGTTCAGCTACCGTCGGCGCCGTAGCACCGGGCTGCAAAATGACGTACACGCAGCCTTTTTCGCCATAGATGGGGTCAGGCATCGCGATCAGCTTTGCGTCCAGGATCGACGGATGCTTGCTGACGAAGGCTTCCACTTCTTCGCAACCAATTTTTTCGCCACCGCGGTTGATGTTGTCGCGGAACCGGCCTTCGAAACGGAAGTATCTCTGGCCGTCGATGGTGTGCGCGGAAACGATGTCGCCGGTCCGGACGAAGCCGTCGGAAGTGAATGTTTTGGAGTTGGCTTCCGGTGCCTTGTAGTAACCCCGCGTGGAAGAAGGGCCACGGAAACAGAGCTCGCCCATTTCTCCTTCGGCTGCCGGAGTCTCGGTTTCGGGGATCAGGACACGAATTTCGTCGTGAGGGCAGCCCGATTTTCCATTGGTGCCGTGTCGGATCTCTGGCGACGCTGAGGGCCCCGAGCCCAAAAGAAGGCCTTCGGTGATGCCGAACAGATTCCTGGCTTTCACGTTGAGCTTCTTTTCAAGCATGTCCGCGCGTGTCATCGTAAAGAACAGCTTCAGGCTGGAAAGGTCGTGCTTGTGCAGATCCGGATATGCCATGATTTGTGGGGCAATCGGGCCAATCGAAGCGGTGTGAGTGACGCGATGCTCCTCTATCAGGGTAAGCATGCGCGCGATATCGACGTTGGGCATCAATATCGTGCTGCGACCCAAAGTAAGGGTAGGCATCAGCGCGTATAGTTGACCGGCGTTGTGCATGAGCGGCAGCGCCCACAAGAAGATGCTGTCTTCATCCATCTCGTAGTGATGGGCACTGAACGTGGCGTGCGCGAGGTATTCACCATGAAAGCGGGGGATGATCTTGGGCACCCCAGTGGTGCCGCCGGACAACTGAAAGCTGAGAACGTCGGCGGGGCTCAGCTTGACCTGCGAGACGATGCGCTCAGCAGACCGCGAGTGGGGCTGTGCAAGCAATGAAGAAATCGTTTTGCTGCCCTGGGGTGCGCGCGAGCCCGAGAACACAAGATGTTCGATATGAGTATGGCGAGCCTGCATCTGCTGGGCGAAAGGTACCATGTCGAAGCTGCCCGGAGTGTCAGACTGCACAAAGTACGCGCGTGCTTCACTCAGTTCGGCCAACTGCCCGATTTCAACCTCGCGATACTGTGGAATGGCACAGACCGGAACGATGCCGGCCTTTGCGCAGGCCAACACGGTAATGGCGGTTTCGAGGTTGTTCCCCATCTGAAAGATGGCACGATCGGCGGGTTGAAGCCCAAGCTCCAGCAATGCCGCGGCCAAACGCTCGGTTTTACTGTCGAGTTCGCCAAAAGTGATACTGCCTTCATCGGTGATCAAGGCAGGTTTGTTCGGCAGGCGCCGGGCAGTGTGCCGCAGCATGTCTCCCACCGTTGAGTTCATCCATGCGCCCGATTCAAGATATCGCGTGGCCTGCTCGGTGGGCACATACTGGACACCATCAATAGGATATAGGGGCCCTGTCATTGCTCTGTCTCCTTATGGCTATCGTGCGTGATGCGCAATTAGACGAAGCCGTGTGCGGCAAGCCAATTGGTAATGTGCGTTGCAGCGGCGGAGCGCCCGGATTGCGGATCGCCTTCGATGGGACGACCATGGTGGTCGCCATGCACTCGTACATGTTGTTTGTCGCTGGCGCCAATCCACGAGAAGATTTCTTTGATTTGAAGAGGAAAGGTCGTCTGGTCGCCGGTGTATTCCACCAGCAGTGCCGGTACACGTACGTACGGGGCGGTTTTCTCGAGCGCCGCCTGAGACGACACCCCGGACCAGGTGGACAACCAGGATTCGGGCGAACATAGGCGACCGAATCCCACCGCACCGTAATTGGATACCAGTGGGTCGTTGCCCCAGATGGAGCCGGGCGCGCGATCAGAGGGGTCGAGTGTCAGGTCGATGTTGCGCAAGTCGGCATCGGTTCTCCACACCGTGATGATCGGTGTATGCGCCGCTTGCAGGCGTATGGCGCGTTCGGAGCTTCCTTCCTTGACTTGACGGCGAGCATTCTGCCGCCGCTCGATCAATTGGCGTGCAATGGCGTCAATGCGCTCGACCCGGCTGCGTTGGGCGGCACGATAGCGCTCGACGAAGTCAGGGGTATAGCGTGATTGTCCCGGCTCTGGAACGTAGCCATTTTCCGGGTTGAAGGGGTCAAGGCCGGGATCGACCGATAAGGCGTCGTTTTCATCGACAACCGAGGGGTCGATACAGCCCATGAGCAAGCGCCCTTGGCCGGGGTGAGGAGCAAGGTAGACCATTGCGTCGACAGCGGGCATGTCCAGCGTGTCGAAGCGCGTGGGTTTACCCACGGGGGACTTGGCCAGCCGTTGCTCAGGTGCCAGGGTGGATTGCTGGATGTAGTAGCTATATACCCCCGATCCACCAGAGTTTCCTATGAGTACGATCTTTTCAAAATCGCGCTGGCGCAGAAACTGAATACCGGTGGCAGCATCGATGACTGCCTGTTCGTGCTCAAGTCGCAAGTCGTTTCCAATCGAACGTGCACCTTGTGTCCAGACTGCCATGCCACGTTCAAGCAAGGCGGGCACCAGATAATGAGCACCGAAGTATTCGCGCGGGTGCATCAGGCAGGCTACGTTGCGCGGTTGGCCACGCGTGTAAAGTGTGCCCAGTACTGATGCGCCATCAGGGGTGCGAAGTGTAAAAACTTCGGTTCGGGTGTCATTGGGCAAGGCCTGAGGAAACCAGTCGATACCCAGCGAGGGTCGCTTGCCTTTCTGTTTCTCTGTCATGTCGGCTCCGATTTATTGCGGTGACGTGCAGTGTTGCTTATGCCGGCACAAGTCGCACGGTGTCGCGTCCGAACGACTCAATGCGTCCGCGCAGGCCACCGGTAAAGAGGCCATACCACACCGCCGGCTTGAGACCGAGTTCCTTTCGGTGAAACTCGATGGGCACCCGGGCGTCGATGGTGATGTAGTCGCCGGACGCATCGCTGACCTGGCAGCTATCCAGTCTTCTGGCGGCTTCGACCAGTGACGCAAATTCGGGCACGTTCAGCACATAGATGCGGATGGGCGATGCTTCGGAAGACGTCTGGAACTGCGCGTCCAGCAGATGTGCCTTGGTATTCCAGACGGAGTCGATGGCCGTGAGCTTGCCGCCGCTTTTGTGTGCCTGTGCTTCGTAGTCGATGGCGGCCTGCAGCGTCAGGTTGGCGTCGTTCGCATCGATGGCGTCGACAGGTCTGAGCTTGCGTGTGATCTCGATGAAATAACCATTGGGATCGCGGAAGTAGATCGATTCGATAACCTCGTGGGCGGTTTCTGCCGAAACCACGATGCCCTTGCTTTCGAGCATTTGTTTCCAGGCCGCTAGTTCTTCTTTTGTATCGACCAGCCACGATGTGTGCGTCGCGTCGAATATATGGTCGGAAGGGACGGGTGGCTGACCGGGGCGGTTCTGCATGCCTTCAGGTACCGAACTTCCGAGGTAATAGAAAAATGCGATCGAGCTTCCGTTGCCACTATCGAAGAAGAAATGCAGAAAGTCTGGGTGCGTGGCCGGGCCCCAGCCGCGCGCAGAAATTGTGTGGATCAGTGGCAGGCCCATGATGTCTCGGTAAAACTCGACGGTTTCCCGAAGCTTCCATGTGGGACGGGCGGTGTGGTCTACGCCGTGAAGACGCAACCGGCTTGGGGTTTCTGGACTGTTCACGAAGTGTCTCCGAAAAATTGAAGAGCTGGGCCAAGGCCGTGCTGTCGTGTCTGACTGTTATCCGGTTCTGTTTTTACAGAGTAGACTAAAAACTGACAGGAATGTCAATAATTCTTTTTTTTTGGGCCAAAATGCAGCGATG
>CAZMVM010000229.1:0-4793 GCA_964569785.1 uncultured Pigmentiphaga sp.
CCATGAATCGTCGCAACATCGGTTAATGCCAGGCCCACACCCCCGGCAACCTCAATTCCGCAATGCTCCAGGAACTGGGTTAAGCGGCGATTCACGTCGTCGATATACGCTGTTGCCAAAACTACCCGGCTTACACCCAGCACCTCCAGACCGCGCAAGACTGCATTGCTCATTGTCGTGCAGGGCTTGCCCGTCGCCGCTTCCATGCCCGCTTGCAACTGCTGATTAAATTCAACGCCCCGATAGAAGCTGAGCGACGTACCCATTAGCGAGATCGCTTGCGCACCCAACTGCGACAGCTGCCGCGCGACCTCGGTAACACGGTCGATGACTTGGTCATATCCCGCGGGTGTGACCTGCGGCAAACCCAGACCATGAGCGATAAACTTTAAATGCGGGTACAAAATATCGGCGTCGGGAGGAATGTCTCCGGCGGCAGGAGGAACAATCAAACCAATGGGTGCCTGTGAGGTCGTGCTCTGAGTCATCATGAAAGTCCTGGTTACGGATGAATGTGTTGTCACCGAACGCGCTTGAATCAATGCATACCCTTGCGTGATGAACCACCAGGGAATCAACCACTATGCCGGTGGTAAGTCGCCTTGACTCAATCAAAAGTGAGGTTTGCGTCTTGCATGACGCCGACCCAATGTTTTTCCTCGTCGATCATCCACCGCGCAAGAGCTCGAGCATCCATGTACCGAGGTTCCGACCCATGAATCGCAAAAGCCTGAACGATTTTCGGCCGCACCACAATGCTTTCGAGCGACTGACTAATGGGTTCGAGCAGCTCGTCGGCGGTGCCTGCCGGAGCTAACAAGAACATCGAGGGCGTAGAAACAAACCCCGCCAGCGTTTCGTTTACCGTAGGAACTTCGGGTAGGCTGGCAAAACGCTGCTCGGTCAATACCGCCAAGATGCGCACCCGCCCGCTGTCAATATGCGGCGTCACGACTGCAACACTGGCAATTGCCAACGGAATTTGCCCGGATGCCAGATCCTGTGCTGCCTGTGTGCCGCCTTTGTACGGTACGTGTTCGATATCTACCCCAGCCTTATTCTTTAGCCATTCGCCGCTTAGGTGATGTTGCGAACCGACGCCAGCCGACGCATATGACAATGCGCCCGGCTTTGCGCGCGCTGCATCCAGGACATCTTGCAGCGACTGAAAGGGGGTGCTTCCCGATACCGCCACCGCCAACCCACTTTGCGCCAGCATAGCCACCGGTTTGAAGTCGTCTGCCACCTTGTACTTGACCTGAGGAAACACATGCGAGGCAATGAGAACCGAGGTTTCCGAGAACAACAGTGTATTGCCATCGGGTGCGGCCCGCGCAACGGTGTCGGCCGCAATGGTACCGCCAGCTCCGGGACGATTCTCGACCAACACGGTGCGGTTGAGTGCGGGCGCCAGCTCTTGCGCAATCAGGCGAGCAAGGGTGTCCACGCCTCCCCCAGACGAAAACCCCACGACCAACGTCAGGGGCGGCAACGACTGCGCGAACGCCGGCATCATTGCCATACCGCACCATACAACGACACCTTGCAACAAACGTCTCCCAAGCATAAGTCTTCCTCCTCCGAGAAGTCGGGATCGTGCCCGCTCCGCAACTAGGCATTACACTTGCGGCTATTTGTGACTTCTGAACTGCCGGTGCAGTCAATCTGCAAGGACATGCTCATGGCTCGGTTTGAACATATCATCCAGATCAACGCGTTCGACGTACCAGGCCTCCCCGTGTTGTCCCGCGCGCAGGTGTGGCGCGGTTTATGGTTACGGGCTTACGACCCCGCTCATTTCATTATGGGGCTGGAATCCTCCTCCATCATCAGCCGTACCGAGTTCGATGATCACGAGGTGATCGAACGCATTTTGGACTACGGTTCGTTTAAAGTACATGACCGCGTCATTTTGCACCCTATGCAACAAACCCGCGTGGAAGTGGCTGAGTCAGATGGATGGCCACGTTGCAGTGCGACTTGCTTAATTGAAGAGCCCGAGCCCGAGTCGCTATTCATACGATTCGTGTACGAGTGGGATCCCGATGCGCCCAGCGAAGCCGATGTTGATGACAAGGTACGCCGGGCCCGCGAACAAGCATATGTTTCCGCAGATATGGATACGGTACAGCGCATACGCGAGATCGCCGGGCTACCGATGTAGCTACCCACTATGCGCATGCAGGGCTGGCGAGCGCTCCCCACCGTGATCGGAGGAATGCGCTCGCCCAGCTTATGACAGTAGCTTGTCTAGATGCTGCTAGCAGCTGCGACTTGCGGGGCCACTGAAGGGTAGAGGCACGGGTTATTGAGACGCCCCAATAGGCGATCCGGCCTCACGCTAGGGTTCGCGCGCGTGTCTGCCACCTACGATCGCCATGTAGGTTGAGACAAATGCCCCCACCAGCAACGCGGCGAACGCCCAGAGCGCGAATCCTGCAGCGGCCTTGCGGGTGGCGTCGGCGGCTTCTTTGACAGCGGTTTCCGCCTCCTTGGCAGCATCTTGCATGCGTGTGATAACCGCGTCGATACGCTGTCCCGCCTCTTCTTCCGTTATGCCTGCATGTCGTGCGATCAACCGCGACAAATGGCTTTTATCTTCCTGGCTCAGCTCGCCTCGCCCCACGCTCATGACCACAATACGGGTTGCCTCTTGACGCGCCTCTTGGGGGCTTTGCTGTGCAGCGGGATCTGTGCTTCTGAACAACGAGTCGACGAAATAACCGGACAGTCCCTCGCCTCCGGAATCCGACGCCATCGCGCCACTGAGCATGCCCGAGCCAGCTTCCGACACCGCTTGCCCCGCGCCCGACAAGGTTTGGCCCGCAGCCTTAGCCGCCCCTGTCGCAATCGACGTCATAGCAGACCCAACCACGAACGCACTAATCAACGCGCTGAGGGCCCACACAATGAGGCCATGTGCGGAATCCCGAAAGTACGTCTCATCCGAGTAACCCGGCGCCCAGGACTTTCGAAGACGCCCCGTTAAATATCCCGCCACGCCGTAGGCGATGATTTGCGTCACGAATAACCAAATAATCGCCCCAATTCCGATCGCCACGGCTGGGGCGCCTTCCGCCTCCCAAGGCGACATAGCGACAAACCCCAACCCCGCCCCCCCCCCCAACAGCACCAAGGATAGCCCGGCAGCGACCCCGGCACCGGCAAAGACCGCACCCCAAGCAACTGCAGACAGCCCGCATCCGCCGGCAAATGTTCCCCCCACTACCCGCCTACTCTCTGCGTTATTCATCGATTTTCTCCTGTAGTCTGTCTCGTCGTTCGCCCCATGCGGCCGACGCATTGTTCATGCGAACATCGTCACCGCCTGTGCGGCAACATTCAGGTGAGCAGGGCAATGAGAATAATGATGGGAATAGGAATTCCCAGCAGCCAAAGCAAAATGGATCGCATACCTTCTCCCGGTCGTGCTTCACAATCGAACAAGTAGGACGCCTCAGCAGAGTCTCGCTAAGTCGGATTGAATTGCACCGCCCACCAGAGCAAATGATGTGCCAGCTGCACCATCTTCAGCTCGGTTGCTGACCAAAACGTCCCAAAGTTCGCTCAAATCACCCCGGGTGACGAATACGCTTGTATGATTTTCTTGGGGCACACACAAGAATCGCCCCACAACAGAACAACATCGAAGGAGGAGTCAATGAACACTACGTGCGTTCGTAGTCATCTTGGTCTCTGGCTAACCGCCAGTCTACTGGCGACGTCAACGGCTCTCGCTGCTGAAGATCGGGCCACGGGGTCGGCAGACAACTGGCCGGCCAAGGCCATTCATATCATCGTCCCGCAACCGCCAGGGGGAGGCTTTGATACCACCGCACGCATCATCGCTGACAAGCTCGGTACGATACTAGGCCAGTCGGTGGTAGTAGAAAACAAGCCCGGTGCAGGCACCCTGCTAGGGACTGAACATGCTGCGCGGGCGACGCCCGATGGCTATACCCTCTTGCTGGGAGCCCTCTCGAACATCGCCCTCAACCCAGGCATGTATACCAAGCTTTCCTACGACCCCTTGAAGGATTTCGTCCCGATCGGCCTAGCCGTGACTTACTCGTACACCCTCGTGGGGCGGCCCGACCTGCCCTACAACAGTTTGCAGGAAGTCATCGAGCACGCAAAAGCCAACCCCGGCACCATTACCTACGCCTCGGCCGGTAATGGATCCGGTCAGCACATCGCCTCGGCCGCCACCGCCCACATGGCCGCGGTCGATTTGTTGCACGTTCCGTATCGGGGTGCCGCCGCGGCTTACCAAGACCTGCTGTCCGGACGTGTAGATCTATTCTTCGACATCTCATCGACCGCACGCAATCAGATCGCGGCAGGCAAGGTGAAAGCGCTCGCGGTGTCATCGCGCGAACGTCAACCCATGCACCCCGACGTGCCCTCTGTCGCAGAAACCGGGGTGGCGCCTCTAGAGATGGAAAGCTGGTTTGGGCTGTTCGCGCCGGCCGGTATCCCCGAGCCCATCGTCGACAAGCTGCGCGCCGCGTTCGCGCAAGCGATGGCCGAGCCCGATGTGATTGAACGCTGGAAAACCAATGGTGGTCGGCCGCTTAACCTGTCCCCCGAAGAAACGCGGCAGTTGGTTCAGAATGATGTTGAGCGGTGGACCAAGCTGCTACGGGAAATGAATATCCGGCTCGACTAACACGAGCGCATTAGCGAGGCAACCAGGAAGATCAATGACTGGACAGAAGGCTGCGTGCGTACCTATTGGCACATTCACGTTCTCAGAAAGCTCGCAAAAAGAGCCCAGCCATCTTTAACGCTAA
>CAZMVM010000230.1:0-4747 GCA_964569785.1 uncultured Pigmentiphaga sp.
GGAACTACACCGCGAGGTCCTCTCCGGTCACAGCGATCGGCATCCATCCCTCCACGCCATTGATTTCAGCAGCCCACCCGTCACTCAGCGGATGTGCAAGCGCTCGTTCACTTCGCGCAGTCAGCGTATATCGATGTCCATCGCCAACACCAACACGGAAATACATCCATAGTTAAACGCTTGCCTCGTCTTGCGGTGCCTCTTCGCAGCGTGACGTCTTCGTCATTGGACCGCTGGGCAGATCGCTCAGGTCGACTGCAATAAGCCCTGACACGTACTGGACAGTTCATAGTTTCTGACACCGCGCCGTTGTCCGAGAAGAGGGGCTTTTCGGTAAGAGGCAACTTGGTCCTGCGACACCCCTGCTTATATGTGTAGACATAGTTGAGCTGTACTCAGGCATCTGGCAGTTCACGAGGGGTATGGTGTCATGCCAGAGTTCGAATGGTCTAAGAAAGGGAGGTGGAGTAAGCATTGCTCGATACCGAAGCCGCCATGTCACTTTGGTCTGCTTCATAGCCTGCTATCCCTGGGTATTCTTTCGCCTGCGGCGTGGTCAATTTAACGGCATGGCGTACACTGCTTTGGTGCAGTTGGTATGTGCGTTTCGCGTATGCGTGGCTGTATCGCTGTATTTGCTACTGATAGTGAAGCAACAGCGAACTTCTGTAAGGGGAGGAGATGATGTCCCAGATGGCGCGGCAAATCGTGTTGGCGTCTCGGCCGCAGGGTCGTCCGACAGCGGCAAATTTCAGACTCGAAGAAGTGCAACTGCCCGACTTGCAAGAGGGCCAGGTGCTGCTGGCTGTAGAGTATCTGTCGCTCGACCCGTACATGCGAGCGCGAATGGATGATAAGAAGTCGTACGCACCACCCACGCCGGTCGGTGGCGTCATGGAGGGAGAAAGTATCGCGAGGGTCGTTGCTTCGCGGTCCGCGGAGTTTAAGGCGGGCGACCGTGTCTCGTGCTATTCCGGCTGGCGCAGTCACGTGGTTCTCGATGCGCGCTATCTTCGCTTACTGGATGAGCGCTGTGATCCGGTTACTACTGCTCTCGGCATTATGGGCATGCCTGGGTTTACTGCCTATGCGGGGTTGCGTAATATTGGGCGGCCTCGTCCCGGAGAAACCCTCGTGGTCGCTGCCGCAAGCGGTCCGGTCGGTTCCATGGTGGGGCAACTTGCAAAAATACAAGGTGCCCGCGTTGTAGGGATCGCCGGCGGGCCGGAGAAATGTCGGTATGTTAAAGAAGAGCTCGGATTTGATTCGGTGCTCGATCGGCGAGAACCCGATTTGCCCGCGCGGTTGGCGGCTGCCTGCCCGCAGGGTGTGGATGTGTATTTCGAGTTAGTTGGCGGAGCAGTTTGGCGCGCCGTGTTTCCATTGCTAAACACCTACGCCCGAGTGCCCGTATGTGGGTTGATCGCCCAATACAATGATGCGGTTCAAACGCACGCCGACTCAGCCGAAGCGCAAACCCCTGTGATAGTAGGCGTCACGGTACCCCAATTGATGCGAGAAATCTTGAACCGCAGTCTGACCTTGCGCGGTTTCATCCAACGCGAGTTCGCTGATCAACGCAGTGAATTCCTGGACGAAGTTTCGGTGTGGCTCCGAGAAGGGCGCATCCGCTTCCGGGAGGACATTGTCGAGGGGCTAGAAAACGCGCCGCAAGCGTTTATTGGCATGCTAAATGGAGCAAACTTCGGGAAACTGCTGGTGAAGATCGAGCCGTAGCGCCGCCGTGCGTGGATCGCAAGGATGATGATGGAAGTACCGCACGTGCGGGCCGTCTCAGCGGCGAAAGCGGGCGGCCAATTCCGACGCTTAACCGCGTTCTCTGTTCCGACGGGGCGCATCGGCTGTATCGTCCGATTGTTGCCTTGCGCGGGCACACTTCCTGGTGACGGCCCAGGGCTATCGGCTAAGTCTAGCGTTGGAGTACAAGGCGGGGAATGCACTGTCTATCATTCGGGAACTCGGGATCTGGAATCTGGATAGGGTCTGTATCTCAGGTTTGGGTCGGGCTGCCGCGTCGGGAGCTGGACCGCCAAAGCTGAGCCGTGTTTGATGATAGAGAGTGGGACGAGGGAGGTTAGCGAAGCCCGTAAATGCCGCACGGGGACAAGCGGGTAACGGCGGAACTATAAGCGCCTGTCGTTGCAAATGGGCGACGTGCTACGAAGGTGCATCTCGGGAAAGAGCGCCCGCGTGACTGCCCCGCTGCGCACTCATCCGGTTCCTTGTTAACATGTTAATGAAACCCTGCGTATCAGTTAGTGCGGGTGCAAACGCACATTCGCGATATGCTGAACGCCCCGCCGGCGCTTATGAGCCGTGCCAGTTCAACTTACCTTCGACGAGATAGGCCATGACATCTGCCGTTTCTAATTCTCAAGAGTTTGATATATCCAGCATACCGAACGATCTTTTCATCGGCGGCCAGTGGCGTGACGGGTCGGGGCCCCGCATCGAGGTATACAACCCGTCTACCGAGACCGTAATTACCCGTGTAGCGAACGCGTCAGTTGACGATGCGCTGGCCGCCGTTGACGCCGCGGCAGCGGCCGCACCGGCATTTGCCCGCATGGTGCCCCGCGAGCGCGCTGAGATTCTCCGTCGGTGTTACGAGCTGATGATTCGGGATAAAGACAAGCTGGCGTATCTCATTTCTCTCGAGAACGGGAAGGCTCTGAACGACTCGCTGGGGGAAGTGGTTTACGCTGCTGAGTTCTTCCGTTGGTTTGCCGAGGAAGCCGTCAGAATCAATGGGGATTTGGGGCTCGCGCCGGGAGGCGCAAATCGCATGTTGGTGATGTACCAGCCCATCGGAGTGTCGGTGTTGGTCACTCCCTGGAATTTTCCGGCAGCAATGGCAACCCGAAAAATCGCGCCGGCGCTGGCGGCGGGGTGTACCTGCGTTCTGAAGCCCGCTACCGAGACCCCGCTCACTGCCTATGCACTCGCGGCATTGTTCGCCGAAGCTGGCGTGCCCGCAGGCGTTATCAATGTGCTGACGACGTCGACATCGGGGCGCGTGGTGGGAGCCATGCTGCAGGACGAGCGCGTGCGCAAGTTGTCGTTCACGGGTTCTACTGAGGTTGGCCGCAAATTGCTGGCATCGGCGGCTGAGAACATTGTTCATTGCTCCATGGAATTGGGGGGTAATGCACCTTTCATCGTGTTCGACGATGCCGATATCGATGCCGCAGTCGACGGCGCTATGATCGCCAAGATGCGGAATGGCGGCGAAGCGTGCACGGCGGCGAACCGGTTCTATGTGCAACGCGGCGTATATGACACGTTTGTGGAGCGTTTTGCTGCCAGGATGGCGGCCATTAAGACAGGCGACGGTACCGACCCCGAAGCGGGCTGTGGGCCGTTGGTCAACGCTGAAGCAGTGAAGTCGGTGAGCGCGCTGGTGGACGACGCCGTCGCCAAGGGTGCGCGAGTCGTCGTGGGTGGCAAGGCGCTCGAGCGCACGGGCCACTTCTATCAACCGACGGTATTGGCAGATGTACCTGCAGATGCACGGGTGTTGAAGGAAGAAATTTTTGGGCCAGTCGCTCCCATTGTTGCTTTCGACACGGAAGAGGAGGCCATTGCGCAGGCCAACGCCACCGAGTACGGGCTCGTGTCGTACGTGTACACCGGAGATATGCGTCGCGGATTGCGAGTTTGCGAAGCGATCGAGAGTGGCATGGTCGCCTTAAACCGTGGCCTGGTTTCTGACCCCGCCGCCCCGTTTGGTGGCGTGAAGCAAAGTGGGTTGGGACGCGAAGGGGCCCATCACGGTGTGCTGGAGTTCATGGAGGCAAAATACATCGCCACAGACTGGTAAAGATACTACCGATAGTACGGCTCGCAGTCGCGCGGTTGGGAACTGCGGGCGTGTCGCAGGAAGACGATGAGGCCCCCGTTGTCCCAATGCCGCGCTGCCCGTTTTTCGTGCCGCCGTGGCAGGTATGCGTTTGGTTTATATTAAAGTAAGCATATAACCTGCCAATATAGGAACAGGATTTGCTGTGCTGGTTGCGTTTCCGAGGTGGAACTAATGGCCTCGGGCCGCAATAATCGTTTGGTTCAATTGGAAAAATAAAGGAGCCATTATGAACGTACGATGCATGCGCGGCAAAGCCGCAGTGTTTGGGTTGGTTGCTTGGGGCGCGGTACTGTTTGCCGGGCCAGCAAGTGCTGCTTCAAGCGACCCGGTGGCCGAATATCAGGCCATGCGCGAGGCATGCATGCGCGGAGAAACCTCGCACACCGACCAGCAGAACTGTTTGCGTGAAGCGGGAGCCGCCCTCGAAGAGGCCCGGCGCAATCGCTTGCTGGTCGAAGGGGTCGATTATGAACGCAATGCACGATTGCGCTGCGAGCGGGTTCCTGCCCACCAACGCGAATTCTGCCTTGCACTGCGCGATTCGGCCGCGGTAACGGTGCGCGGCAGCGTTGAAGGCGGCGGAATCTTGCGTGAACGCGTGCTCCAGTTCCCAGCCGACCAGGCGCCCGCAGACGCCACGATCATCTATCCCGACACGCGAACTACGAACTAAAACGCAGTTTTAGCCGCTAAGCTTTTCAGTAACAGCAGAAAATAGACGGTTTGGGCGCCATGTGTGACGCTGAGTTTGGTAAACTCGCGGTCACACGTGTGGCGGCCCTGTTTATTGCAGTGCCGCTGGCAACTGCCCATAGCTCAGCTGGATAGAGCATCGGCCTTCTAAGCCGGCGGTCGGGGGTTCGA
>CAZMVM010000231.1:0-4734 GCA_964569785.1 uncultured Pigmentiphaga sp.
TTCACTAGACGATCACATTTGGCGAATTTCAGTCCTACTCTAAACTTTAGATATTCCTCAGCATCGACCACTTGCCGGCGAAGCCAAGCGAGTAGCAATGCAGGGAAATCCGCGCCAGCTTCGTGAGTAAAAGGATAGCCACCTCCGAAACGGGCATTCATTTCCAATACACACACTCCGTCCGGACCAAAGAAAAAGTCACAATCCAGATTTCCGATGTGTCGGAGGTGCTTGGCGATGAGGCTTGCCGTGTGCTCGATGCTAGCAATCTCCACCGATTGTGCCTTATCCGTCTCGCCGGCACGCATGCCAAGTTTCTTCTTGGCGAAAGCACGAACGTAGTTTCCGTTAAGGTCGTTCAGGATATCCACGCCGTACTCATCCCCCGCTAGCTTCTCCTGAATCAGGATCGCCCGATCGATATCGCGTTCCGACACCTTTGACAATATTGAGCGGCGAAGCCTTATTTTCGCGAGCGAGTAGACGAGCCGGAGCTCCTCTTCATTCTGCACATATTCTATCCCTATCGACGCGCTTCCCCAGCGGGGTTTGACAACCAACGGAAATTGAACTTCGCCGGCTCTCAGCGCATCGAGCACACCTTCCAATGTCAGCCAGGTGCGGGGAGTTCCTATACCGGCGCGCTTCAGAAATTGTGCGGTTCTCCATTTGTCAAAAGTGACGTCGATAACATCGCTATCGGAGACCACCACCCGCACCCCTCGACTTTCAAACTCGCGCTTTCTCTGCGCCAACAGTGGCAGTTCAAGATCATTAAGAGAGAAGATGGCCGTCACCTTATAATCAACGCAGACTTCTTTTAACGTGCTGATATAGTCTGGATGATCAATTGGGGGAACCAGAAGGGCAATGTCGCCGTCCGCTAGTGCCGGCGCCAGGTTACTGCTATCAGCAGCGATAACTTGACCAGCGCCATTTAACGCCTTCTTGAAGTAGTTGATCAGATAATTACGACGCCCTGCGCAGGTGAAAAGAATATTCATAAAAGGACTAGAAAAGGTCGGACGCCATCAAGTTGTACATGCCCCCGGTGTGCCAAAAGAATATGTGGCTTGCACTTGGAATCCCTCGCTCTGCGGCGTACTCAAGCATGCCCCAGAAGGCCTTTCCGGTATAAGTCGGATCGAGATATATGCCAGTTTGCTTTGCTACTCCGGGTATCAGCTCGGTTACTTCTTTAATCACCTGCTCATATCCTCCCCCGGTGTAGTTATCTAGTACGGTTATGTTGCGGTCGGGCCCCGTCAGACCCATGTGATCACGTGCTTCCCGATACGATTGCGCAACGACTCGCTGCGCTCTCTCGGCGTCGCGGGCGACTGATATTCCAATCACCTCACATTCGACTTCAAGCGCATCGAGACCACTGAGGATACCAGCTTGCGTGGAACCAGTGCCGCTTGCGTGAAACATATAGTCGGGGCGTAGACCCATTGGCTGTAGATTCGTGTAGAGCTCTCTCACACCTTCCACGTAGGCCATAGTTCCAGGTAAACCATGCCCTCCGCCTCGAACATAATATGGACGGTACCCGCGCTTTCGGTAACTCTCGACCGCATCATCCATTGCCTCAGCGATTGAGTTTGCGTCGACAAACACCACTTCGGCGCCACTTAACCTTATAAGGCGGGCGTTACCCCCTTCGGCATAAAAGCGACGCGAATCGCCGTGGATCACGAGGGTACACTTCCATCCTTGGGTTGCCGCTGCCATCGCTACCGCGCGACAGTGGTTCGACTGAACTCCTCCCGTAGACACGAGTGCATTGCACCTACGCTGAACGACATCCTCAACAATGTAATCCAGCTTTCTGGCCTTATTACCTCCACCATACGCAGGATATAAATCATCACGGACCACGTGAATGCGTCGCCCTGCGAACTGGATCGTTTGAATTCTCAATGCTCCTCCAGCCTTACGTTGTCGGTGGACCACTCGAGTAACCTCCACGTGTGGCGAACCAGCCCAAAGGCAACTCGATCGACGTACTTCCCTCCGCGGCATCTTTGCTGCCGAGCGATGCCCTCAAGCGAGAATCCCAGTTTGTTATATAGATTGATAGCCGCCAGGTTCGTTGCGTCAGTCTCCAAATACACCTTGTTTAGCCCTTCACAGGCGAACCCATAATTCGTGATCCATTTTGTCGCAAAGGTACCAACTCCTCGGCTATGTAAATGCGGCGATACCATTACGTACAGCTCTGCAGTGTTATGGCGGCGACTGATATTGGTGAGTCCGCCCATCGCCGCCGCGCTACCCTCTACGTGGAACGTCAGGTCGACACGAGAGGGATCCGCACGAGACCGATCCAACCACTTTTGCGTTCCCTCTTCGGAGACCGGAACATCAAAGTACATATACTCGTGCACGCGCGGGTCGTTAATCCAACGAACGCGGTCTTTCACGTGCTCCTTATTGAATCGGGTTACTTTGATTTCCATGACTAGACCTTTCTACGTCCAACGGGCTATACAGAGTTCCCGGTATCACAACGATTTCTTTCCGACTCAATACTTTCGTTATAGTCTTCCAGAAGATTTCCAAGTCGAGTTTGGCTGACATTCTCTCCACATACTGCACATCGAGCTCTAGCCGGTCGTTCCAGCGCAATGCATTTCTCCCTGAGACCTGCGCCAGTCCGGTAATGCCGGGTCGCACGGTATGCCGCAACAGCTCTCGTTTCGTATAGAAAGGAAGGTAGCGAACAAAGAGAGGACGTGGACCAATAAACGACATTTCACCTTTGAGCACATTAATGAGTTGCGGCAATTCATCAAGCGACGACTTACGAAGGATTGCGCCCACTGCAGTTAAACGCTCTTCGTCAGGTAGCAATCTGCCATCAGAACCAATCGCATCCTTCATCGATTTGAACTTGTATAACCTGAACGTTTTATTATGCAGTCCGGTTCTTTCTTGAATGAAGAATGGACTTCCGCGATAGTATAGGGATAGCAGTACCATCAGTAGCCCGAGAACAGGCCATAGAGTCAACAGCAGGATCAGCGCCCCACTGAAGTCGACAATGCGCTTTATATGACGTTTGTACATAGTCTCTTGGAGAAAGATGATCGCCTCAAGAAAGCATCGCATCGACCATCTGCGTGGCCACCGATTTCGCGTCGTACTTCACTTCCGCATACCTCCGGCTCGCGGTTGCCATACGTTCTCGCAGCGCAGGTGACTTACCTAGTTCGTACATAGCCAGCGCCAGCTGATCTACCCGTCGCGCTGGCACCAGTCGGCCATTGACACCCTCAATGACCGTCTCTCGACATCCGGGCACATCGGTGGTGATAATCGGGCGTCCCATGGCCATTGCCTCGAGGACAGTTCGGGGAGTTCCTTCGCGATAAGAGGGTAAAACAAAGACACTGGCCCGCCGTAATACCGGACGCACATCATCCACTGGGCCCACGTACTTCAAGATGCCCTCACCTTCCCAGGTGGTGAGCGTCGACTTGGAAATCGCGCTAGGATTCGTGTCGTAAGGCCCAACCAGCTCAAAGGACGCATTTTCTAATTGCCTTCCAACGATTCGTGCCGCCTCCGCAAATTCCATTACGCCCTTATCACGCAATAAACGCCCTATTAACAGAAACCTAGGCTCTTTGGGCAGAGGGGAAACTGGAAACTTGTCTAAGTCGACTCCAGAGCCGTTGACCACCCAAGTGCGCTGCCGACCGTTAATGACTTGCAAACGTAAAAAGTCCGCGTGGTCGTCGGGATTCTGAAAAAAGACCCCTGTACTCTCGGAGAGTGCCGCTGAATACAAAGCTCGAAGCGCACGATTCACCACACGGCGGCGCAGACCAGGAGCACTCTCAGTAAACGCGTAGCCTAGTCCGCTAATTAGCGCAAAGCGCTTAGGCACTTGCACTGCCTTGGCTGCCAGCAACCCGTAAATCACCGGTTTCGCAGTGTACGCAAACACAAGCTCCGGTCGTAATCGATGCAACAACTTTTTCATAGATGCGTAGGTGCGCGCATCAGAGGCCGGATTAAGGCCGGCGCGATCCATGGGCACCGATAGGTAGGTCACCCCGATACTTGCGAGCTGCGCTGAAATTTTCGCGTCTTTTCCGGGAGCCACGGCGTATACCTCACAACCGCGGCTAATAAATGTCTTAATGAGCTCCCAGCGAAAATTTACAAAGGATTTGGGTACACTGGCGAATATAACTACTTTACACACTCGACCATCATCTCGGGCAATTGCTGATAGAACAGCGTCAACGTAACGAGCTACTTGGCCCCTACAACCTCACCGCACACTCAGATGCCGCCCCTCCTCACTGCTTGCCATATCAAGCACTTCCTGCACAGCAGTCGCCATCCTTAACATTTCATCCGCAGTGAGTGTGGGGTGAACTAAAAACATCAAACTGGTCTCCCCAAGCTCCTTCGCTACGGTTAGCCGGTCGGTCCGGCGGTATTCAGATGTTCTAAATGCCGCTTCTAGATAAACCTCGGAGCAAGACCCTTCAAATGCTGGCACCCCCCTCTCGGCGAGCGCGTCTATTACGTCTTGTCGTGTCCAACCATTCCGTAGATGATCCGGCCGCAAAAATACGTAGTATTTATAGAAGGCGTGCTCAAGGTATGTTGGCACCGTTGGCACTCGTACCGCGCTTGCTGACTCAGCTGCACGTGAGAGAAGCGCTGCATTGCGCTGCCTTTTGCGAACCCACTCTGATAACCGACGGAGCTGAA
>CAZMVM010000232.1:0-4691 GCA_964569785.1 uncultured Pigmentiphaga sp.
TACGGTACCCGGAAAATCAGGCTCATCCGCAGGGAGGTTACTTCGTGAACGACTGGTCATCAAGGTCACAAACGGCTAGCGCACAATTGGCTATCATAACCTTCTAATTTTCAGGTTTTCGAGGAATCATGCCAGAGACATCCTTCATTACTGCCAATCAGTCTGTGTTCCGCGACCTGGTGCAGCAGACGTTGAACACTGCGCGTCAAATGGGAGCTACTGACGCTGTTGCTGAGGTGTCGGAAAGCCAAGGGCTGGCGGTGACTGTCAGGCATGGTGACGTGGAAACCGTCGAGCAAAACCGTGACCGCGCGCTCAATGTAACGGTGTATGTGGGTCAGTGCCGCGGCTCCGCCTCAACGTCGGATTTCTCGGCGAAGGCTATCGAGGATACAGTCCGAGCGGCGTGGCACATCGCCAAGCACACAGCTGCGGATTCGGCAGCGGGCTTGCCCGACCGCGACGATCTCTTGCTCGAAGAACCGCAGGATCTCGACCTTTATCATCCCTGGGATCTTGACGTCGACGAGGCCGTTCAGCTTGCGCTCAAGGCAGAAAAGGCCGCGTTCGACGTTGACCCCGGCATTACCAATTCCGAGGGTGCCACTATCGCCACGCATTCCGGGCATTTCGTGCTGGGAAACACGCGAGGTTTTCTGGCTGGCTACCCCTATAGCCGGCATACGATTTCGGTTGTGCCGATCGCCGGACAAGGTGATGGCATGCAGCGAGATGCCTGGTACAGCACGCACCGAAATCCTGCGCGGCTCGATGCTCCCGAAGCAGTGGGTCGCCACGCCGCCGCGCGTGCCCTTGCCCGTCTCTCGGCCCGCCGAATTCCTACGGGGCGGTATCCCGTATTATTTGAAGCGCCGCTTGCATGCGGACTCATGGGTTCACTAACCCAGGCACTAAGCGGCGGGGCCTTGTATCGCCGCACTAGCTTCCTCGTTGATAGCCTCGACACCCAGATCTTCCCCGAGCACGTCAGTATCGAGGAGAACCCGCATTTGCCGCAGGAACTAGGCAGTGCGCCGTTTGACGACGAAGGGGTGCGCACGCAGCCGCGTATGCTCATCGAAAAGGGTGTCGTGCGGGGCTACCTGCTGTCGAGCTACACGGCCCGCAAACTTGGCATGCGAACCACGGGTAATGCAGGCGGCTCTCATAATCTGACCATGCAATCTAGTTTGACGAGCCGTGCCGATGACTTTGCTGGCATGCTCAAGAAGATGGGCACCGGCTTATTGGTCACAGAACTCATCGGGCGCGGCGTGAATTACGTCACAGGAGACTACAGCCGCGGGGCATTCGGGTATTGGGTTGAGAACGGCGAGATTCAACACGCCGTGCAAGAAATTACCATCGCGGGCAATTTGCGCGATATGTTTCGCGGAATAGTTGCGGTTGGAAATGACGTTATCGTCCGCGGAACCAAACGAACCGGGTCGATTCTCATCGATCAGATGGCAGTGGCCGGCCAATAGCGTCGGCCGAAGTAGTATCGGGTTGCTATGTGCTTAATCGCGTTTTCTTGGAATCCTTCCAGTGACATGCCCTTGTTGCTGCTGGCGAATCGGGATGAGTTCTATGCACGTCCCACGGCGGCGGCAGAGTGGTGGGCGTCGCCCTCGGGCATCTGGGCCGGACGCGATCTGCAGGCTGGCGGTACCTGGTTGGGCGTGACAAGTAGCGGTCGCTTCGCTGCACTCACCAACTTTCGCAATGGCGTTCCCCAAAGAACGAACGCGGCGTCGCGTGGTGAACTAGTGACGGGCTTTCTGACACAAGAAGTGACGCCAGCCGATTACATCACGCACATTACACAGGTTGCGGATCGATATAACGGGTTCAACCTGATCGTCGGCGATATTTACGGGGCAGTCGATGGAATGCCCTCGGTATGGTACTGCGGCAATCAACCCGGCGCGGAAGCCCGCGAGTTGCCGTCGGGCGTATACGGTTTGTCGAACGCGCTACTCGATTCGCCCTGGCCGAAGTTGTTGCGTTTGAAGGATAGGCTTGCCGGTCTGGATAACGGGCGCGATGATTTGGTCGATGCGTGTATGGCGTTCCTGAGCGACCCGACACCCGCCGATGACGATCAGCTGCCGGCAACTGGCGTCCCGAAAGAGTGGGAGCGTATCTTGTCGTCGGTATTCATCGTGGGGCCGGCCTATGGCACGCGAGCCCAAACCATGGTGCGGGCCGATGCGAATGGCATCATCGAGGCTCATGAACGCAGCTTCGATACGCCCGAACAGGCGGCCACTCTACAACCAGCGAACTTGCGCCGCATGCGAATCCAAGTTCAACTTCAGCGCGCCGATATCTCTGAAGAGTAGTTCAGGCTCAGAAACAGCGGTTCAAGCAAAAAGGCTTGAACGATCAGCCTAGGCGGGCCGTAGCCCGACGGCCCGTGTTACTGTCTCAGCGTTTCGCCCAGGTATCGCGCAGGGTTACCGCGCGGTTGATCACTGGGGCGTCGGGTTTGGACAGGCGCGAGTCAACAGTGAAGTAGCCCAGGCGTTCGAACTGCCAGGTCATACCGGGTTCGACACGAGCGCCTGGTTCTAGCCAGCCTTGCACGATCTGCATGGAATCCGGGTTCAGGTATTCGATAAAGTCTTTGTCGCCCTGATCCGGGTTGGGATCGTTAAACAGCCGATCGTATAAGCGAACTTCAGCCGGTACAGCGTGTTCGGCGCTAACCCAGGTGATATTGCCTTTGACCTTGACGCTGTCTGCCCCCGGCGTGCCACTACGGGTTTCGGGAAGGTACTCGGCGTGTACTTCCGTAATGTTGCCGTTTTCGTCTTTCACGAAGCCCGTGCAACGCACGACATAAGCGTACTTCAGCCGAACCATATTCCCGGGGTACAAACGGAAGTATCGGCGTGGCGGGTCTTCGCGGAAGTCATCGCGCTCGATGAGGAGTTCGCGCGTGAACGGAAATTCGCGGGTGCCCGCTGATGGGTCATGTGGGTTCACCGGCGCGGTGCAAATTTCGGACTGACCTTCCGGATAGTTAGTAATGACCAGTTTGATCGGGTCGAGGACTGCGACCAACCGCGGTGCGATCGGGTCGAGGTCGTCCCGCAGTGCCTGTTCCAGCAGACCAAAGTCGAGTCGGGTATTGGCCTTGGTTACCCCCACTCGTTCGCACAACAGGCGGACTGACGCAGGCGTGTAGCCGCGGCGACGCAGCCCGGCCAAGGTTGGCATCCGGGGGTCATCCCAGCCATCGACCACGCCTTCCTGAATGAGACGGGCCAGTCTGCGCTTGCTGGTAATGATGTATGTCAGATTGAGACGGGCGAATTCATACTGCCGTGGCAAGGGTGGCAGCAGTTTACCCAGCTCGACCAGACGCTCGAGCAGCCAATCGTAAAAGGGGCGTTGGTCTTCGAATTCAAGCGTGCAGAAACTGTGCGTAATGCCTTCGAGCGCGTCCTCGATGGGATGCGCGTAGGTGTACATGGGGTAGATAGGCCATGCGTCGCCAGTGCGATGATGGGGAACCTGGCGAATACGGTAGATGACGGGGTCGCGCATGTTGATATTGGGCGACTGCATATCAATGCGCGCACGCAAAGCCATGCTGCCATCAGGGTGTTTGCCGGCCCGCATTTCGCGGAACAGCGCCAGCGATTCAGCCGCTGGCCGGTTGCGGTACGGCGAGTCGATGCCGGGCTCGGTTAAAGTACCGCGCGTTGCGCGCATTTCTTCCTGAGTCTGTTCATCGACATAGGCGTAACCGGCTTCGATCAGGGCCTCCGCAGCTTCATACATGAAGTCGAAATAGTCGCTGGCGAAATACAGGTGCTCGGTGCCCTGTTTGTCGGTCCAGCTAAAACCCAGCCATTTGACGATGTCGATGATGGCGTCGACGTATTCCTGCTCTTCCTTTTCGGGGTTGGTGTCATCGAACCGCAGATGGCATACGCCGCCGTATTCCTCGGCCAGACCAAAGTTGATGCAGATTGCCTTGGCGTGTCCGATATGCAGGTAGCCATTCGGCTCTGGCGGGAAACGGGTCCGGATGCGGGCAGGATCTGGTTTGCCCTCGCGTTGGAGTACGTCTGCAGCCGCTGGCCGGCCTGCCCATTTCTTGTCGGCATAACGATTGGCGGCCAGATCGGCTTCGATCTGATTGCGCAGGAAATTGGACGGAGTCGGCGCGCTAGGGGTGGTCATGTGTTCAAAAAGACGACTGCAAAGCGTGATCAAAGGGTAAATGTCAATTGTGCCATGTTCGCGCGAACCATGTAGGACCTCCCCGTTGTCCCCTCCAGGAGGGATGGCGCGAAGCTGCGGGTAGGCAATGCCCTGACGAGCTCACGGCGATATCGAGCTGCATAGCTGTCGTCACACGCTGACGGCCGCGGCCGACACCACCACTGATTCCCTTTCAGCAATCACACTGCAGCTTCATTAGGGACAAAGCGATGACAGAAGCGTTGTTCAACGGGTTGGTCATAGCTTTCGAGGAGGGCCGCGCGCCGGGGTATTCTGCGTAAGGATAAAATTCCGCCAATTACCCCCGAAAACTCTTCTTCCGCAGCGCTATCCATTTTGCAACGAGTATTCGGCTACGAAAGCTTTCGTGGCCAGCAGCAGGCCATCGTGGAGCACGTGATTGCCGGCGGTGATGCTCTTGTCTTGATGCCCACGGGCGGCGGCAAATCTCT
>CAZMVM010000233.1:0-4686 GCA_964569785.1 uncultured Pigmentiphaga sp.
TGCCTGGGCGCTTCCGGGCGCGGCATAAAGCTTGCCATCGTAGCTGAGGCCATTGAGGTAAGCCTCAAACACGTCCTCAACCTTGTATGCTGGATCTCCCTTGATTGCATCCAGCGGCTCAAGCCAGCCGGCCCGCCCCCACATAGGAACCTCATAGGGCCCGGTAGTGATCAAATCGTATATGCCGCTCTGGGTCGTGACGTCGGTTGTGATTTTCGCACGAACCTCGTTTTCTGGCACGAGCTGGAATTCGACGTCAATATCGGGGTGGAGTCGCTTAAACTCCGGTAGCAGATCTTTCAGTGCTACGAACTCCGCATTGTTGACGGAGCCAATCACCAGCTTGCCGCTTTGCGCCAGAGCGATCTGAGCGCTTGCACTCGTGGCCAGAAATGCTCCCGCTGCAAGCGCTGCGCGGAGTACCTTCCATCTCGTAAGTTTCTGTTCGACTAAGGTCAACATAGTTTGCATCCTCCCTTTGGTTGCATATGAAAACTCGGTTCAATCCCATGCCGCGAAACATCCGAATACCTCCTGAAAGTGGCGTGGCGTCGCGGCCTTCCGCGCCATGCCGGCTAACCACAGCCGGTTTCGCCTCATCCAGTCATGTTGCACGTCACCGCGGTGTTCTCGCCGCCCGTCATTCTGCGCTCCACGTCCTCCCTTCTTTCCCAATGCTGCGCCGGCAATTAGGAATTTCTCCCGAGTGCATTTCCGTCCGCATCGAACTGATAGATCCTGTTCGCCTGGGGGGTCAGGAAGACGGTGTCACCGTAGGTGGTGTCGATATCGCCGTCGGCGCGCACAGTGAGTCTTCCGGCTTTTTCCGTGCTGATATGCAGGAACGTATCCGACCCTAGATGTTCGACGACGCCGACGGTGCCCTGCCAGGTTCCTGCGCTTTTAGACAGCGTGATATGTTCGGGTCGTATTCCGATGGTGGCCGCACTGTATTCGGCCGCCACTGTGCCGTTGATGAAGTTCATCTTTGGCGATCCAATAAAGCCAGCGACAAACGTGTTGCGCGGATCGCGGTATAGTTCGATTGGCGAGCCGACCTGTTCGATGACACCGGCGCGCAACACGACGATCTTCGTCGCCATGGTCATGGCTTCTACCTGATCGTGAGTGACATAGACGGTGGTTACCCCCAGCCGCTGATGCAGTTCGGAGATTTCCAGGCGCATATTGACGCGTAATGCGGCATCGAGATTAGACAGCGGCTCATCGAAAAGAAAAGCCTTCGGCTCGCGTACGATTGCCCGGCCAATTGCAACGCGCTGACGCTGACCGCCGGAAAGCTGACCCGGACGCGCATCAAGGTAGGCGGTCAGGTTGAGAACGTCCGCCACCGTTTCAATCTTGCGGTCGATTTCCGACTTGTCGATCCCGGCCATCCTGAGGGGAAAGCCGATATTTTCACGCACCGACATATGCGGATAGAGAGCATAGGATTGGAATACCATCGCCAAGCCACGTTTGGCCGCAGCAATGCGCGTAACATCGGTCCCGTCGATCTCTATTAAACCCGATGACACGTCCTCCAGACCCGCGATAAGGAGCAGCAAAGTGGTCTTCCCGCAGCCAGACGGGCCGACGAAGACGACGAATTCCCCCTCGTCTATCTGCAAATCCAACGGCGGAATCACCTCAACCGTTCCGAAACGCTTGGTCACTCTGCTGAGCGTAATGCTTCCCATCATTCAACTCCGGACGTGATGCCCGTTTCGATGGCAAGGCGATGTGCCTGCCTTCCAAATTTCGTTTGCTGCCCGCGGCTCGTATTGCACTCCACCAACCGTTGCTCTGGTAACGGTCACTTTGGCTGCGTCTCCGACGATGCGCAGGATATGCCGTTCGATTCCATTCGCCGCGGCACTGTTACGCTTCCATTCCCTCATCTGCCCGTAACTGTTTGAGAGGCAACGTATTATCCGTGTGCTCATCGCGCCCAACCTTGGAAGAACGACCTGCTCGGTGTACACATCAATCAAGGCTCGTCTCTAGCGACGGCGCGCTTGTGCGCGATCAACGCCATCAGCCGACGATCACGCCAGTGCTGACGTTCGGTCAGCTTTTCGCGCGGTAAAAGTTGGGTGCGGTCGCGTTCCAGCAGGTCGAGAAGCGCGCCTTTCCAGGCGACAGGATGCTGATCCTTGGCGATCCGCTCGTAGGCGGGGCCGTAGCGTGCGACGTAATCGCGAATGCCGCCGGGTGCGTTAAGGTCGATTGTTTCGAACGGGCCCATGAACGACCATCGCAGCCCGAGCCCGTCCCGCAGGCCAATATCAATATCCTCGGTGCTTGCGTAACCTTCGGCAACCAGCCGGAAAGCCTCGTGCAGAAGTGCGCCCTGAAGGCAGTTCATTATGAAGCCTTCAGCCTCCCTTTTCATCACAATCGGGGCCTGCCCGCAGGCGCGCATCAGCGCCGCCGTGCGCTCAACGGAGTCCGCTGCAGTCCACGGAGCGGGCACAATCTCGACTGCGGGCACCAGATATGGCGGGTTGATTGGGTGGGCAACCAAGCAACGATGGCGCGCCGGCAAATCTTCAGTGAAGCGCGAGGGTAAAATGGCGGAACTGGAACTCGCAAGGACTGTGTCTTCACCCGCCGCAACATCCAGCACAGTGAAGACTGCTTTCTTCGCCTCGACGTCCTCGGTGGTGCATTCTTGCACGTGAGTGACTCCGCTCAACGCGTCACACAGATTGGCAAAGACGCTGATACGGGCCATCACCTTCGATGGCGCTTGTCCGTCTAACAGGTCGTGTCTGTGCAGATCGGTCACCAGATCGCCAATTGCCAGACGCGCCGCGGCAGCAGCGTTTTGGTCCTCATCGAACAGACGAACGTTGTGCCCGGCGCGAGCAAATGAGATCGCCCAGCCGCGGCCGACAATCCCCACACCGACGATAGCAACTGATACCTTTTGCACTTCTCACCTGTCGCTCGCCGGCTCGTTTGGCGTCACGAGTCCAAAGCTCTTATGGATCAACTGTTGTACCAACAAGTGTCGAATCGGAAGGCCTGTTGTCAAGTGCTCGATGTACATCTTTCAGAATTTTTCTATCGAAGTATGAACCGCTGGGCGGCAACCGTGGACAATTAATATGTTAAATCAATATATTAAATTGAGTCGATCGAATTGAATCGTAGAGCGATCCATCTTGTGGATCACCGCTAGGCACAGTGAACGGCCCTTTACATTGAAACGACACTTCGCTATCGTGGTATCAAATTTATGCTGAAAATCAGCGGTGCCAACCACCCATGACAAGATTTCAAACGCAGGCACGGACAACACTTCGGTTTGCTGCGAACCTGTCTACGTTGTTCCCGGAGAGCGCCTTTCTCGAGCGATTCGCGCTCGCCGCTCGCGCCGGGTTTGAGGGGGTAGAGTTCCTGTTTCCGTACTCTTGGCGTCCTGCGGAACTGGTGGAGCGCCTGCGCGCCAATGGCCTGATACAGGTGTTGTTCAACCTGCCGCCCGGCAATTGGGAAAATGGCGACCGTGGCCTCGCGTGCTTGCCCGAACGTACCGCGGAATTTCGTGAAAGCGTTGAACTCGCGCTGGAATATGCCAGCGCGCTCGATTGTAGACACCTGCACGTGATGGCGGGACGCTCTGCCGGACGGAACGATTCCGACGTGCTATACGCAACCTATGTGGACAATCTGCGCTATGCCGCTGACCGGGCCGCCGTCGACGAAGTGATACTGCTCATTGAGCCACTCAATCCACACGACATGCCAGGATACTATCTAGATGGCATCCCCCGCGCACTTGAGGTGATCGCCGCAGTCGACAGGACCAATCTGAAACTGCAGGCCGATATCTATCACCTGCAACGCATTCAGGGCGAACTTGCAAATACGCTGGCCGCACATATCAACGTGATCGGTCATGTGCAGATCGCCGATACACCTGGCCGGCACGAACCTGGAACCGGCGAGATCAATTACCCGTACATCTTCGCAACGCTCGAGCAGTTAGGCTATGATGGTTGGGTTGGGTGCGAATATGTGCCCAGCCAGACTGACAGTGCGTTTCACTGGTTGGATGCTTGGCACTTGGAAAAACGCAGGGAGCGGCAAGGGCCTGACATTTGCCAGCGATAGCCCTTCCGAGATCATCGATTTGCGGATATCACTGACAAATAGGCAAAAAGGGCAATGCACAGGTATGGCGCGAAACGGAATTCGTCGACGGAAACTGTACGAAGACATCGCGTCCGAACTTGAGCGCCGGATCCACGCCGGTGACTATGCGCCAGGCGACCATCTGCCTTCTGAGCGCAAGATCATGGAAGAATTCGGCGTCGGTCGTCCGGCGGTGCGTGAGGCGTTGTTCGCGCTGAGAAAAATGGGACTCGTCTCCGTCAAGAGCGGCGAGCCTGCTCGCGTCACCACTCCCACACCTGATATTCTTATCGATGAGTTATCTGGTGTGGCTCGTTCGCTGATGGCCACGAACGACGGAGTGCGGATGTTCCAAGACGCGCGCGTTCTGTTGGAAGTCGCACTCGTGCGTCACGCGGCTGCAAATGCTACCCCAGAAGACATCAAAGTCTTGCTGCAGGCGCTGAACGCCAACCGAGCAGCAGTTCACGACAGGCGCAGCTTCAATGAAACCGATAACGCCTTTCACGCCCGAATCGTCGAGATCGCGCACAATCCGGTGAT
>CAZMVM010000234.1:0-1576 GCA_964569785.1 uncultured Pigmentiphaga sp.
GAAACGCGAAGCTATCGATTGCCTGAAATTACCGGCAGTTTCTGCTTACGTAACGCGCCCCCCACTGACACGGATGAAAAGAGCAGCCCTGGGTGGCTACTTGCGATGAAATCCGGGGTTTATAGCGCCGATTTTGGCTTCTCTACGTTCATCAAATTGCTTGAACTCGAACCGGACAAACCCGACAACCGGCCGAACGATGGTAAGTGTGACCGGCAAGGCCGTTTCTGGGTAAGCACCATGCCCGCAGGCGACCGAGTGCCTTCGGGTTCTTTGTACTGTATTGATCAGGTACAACACTATCGTCAAGTCTTTCACCGACTTACTGTACCGAACTCGCTGGCCTGGAGCCCCGACGGCAAAACCATGTATTTCGCCGACACCCCTGAGCTTCGTATCCTTCGGTACGACTATGATGTTGACGAAGGCGTTCCAAGCAATCCACAAGTATTTCACACGTTCGACCCGCATCGCGGCAAACCCGATGGATCCACTGTCGACATTGACGGGTGCCTGTGGAACGCCGAGGTTCACGCCTCGCGTGTCGTACGCTACACCCCCGAAGGCAAAGTCGAGCTAGTGGTTGAACTGCCCGTCAGCAAGGTCACGTCGTGTGCTTTCGGTGGCCCTGATCTGAAAACACTCTTTATTACGACAGCGCAAGAGAGCCTGACTCCCGAGCAACTACGTGACCAACCGCTCGCTGGAGGACTATTCGCTATAGAAACCAACACCGCGGGCATCTTGGAAACGCCCGCCTCCTTCTAAGCTCGCGCTGCTTCATAAAAGAAAGGGCGGTGCATGACGCATGCTCCTGCCCTGCTCCGGGTACAACGAACTAAGCAAAGGGCTGAATTGTCTGATGTAGTCTTAACTCAACACCCTGACCAAGCGCGCGAGCGAAGTCAGCCAATAGCCCAGTGGCCTCCCCGCGTATCGCGTCAACCCCAGCCACAGACAATAGCCCGGGGCCGGATACTCACCTTATGTTGGGCCAAATGAGACGGTCGCGAAAGCCCGCCATCGTGTAAACGCATCTTACAAGTTCAGCGGAAGCCCACTATACGCGCTGGAACTTCCGGGGTTCTGATCGAGCGCCCTAACTTCACCGCCGATAATGGCGCGGTGTTGTCACGCGTACGCGTTCAGTCGCTGCGCTGGCCCTTGCGCATCCATGCTGCTAGCTGGTGTGGCCGCAAACTGTCGTACTCTTCGAAAGGCTGATGAATCCAGGGGTTGGTAGGTAACTTCTGGACGTAATAGTCGGGGGTCGCCTGCGAGCGACCTTTCCACCACAACACCGCGGACCGTATCTCGCCGATGCCCGCGTAGTTGTCACGCAGATGTTCGAGCACGCGGTTAAACGTGAGGCCCGTGTCGACCATGTCATCCACGAGGAGCACGCGTCCCGCCAGCGGTCCGCGGGTAATGGTAATGAACTGTGCGATGTCCAGTTCGCCCTGCTGGGTTCCCGCTGCCTCGCGATAACTGCTCGTCGCCAAAATGCCCAACGGCACATCGAATATCCGAGACAATACATCTCCGATACGCATGCCTCCCCGGGCAAGGCATAGTA
>CAZMVM010000234.1:1586-4674 GCA_964569785.1 uncultured Pigmentiphaga sp.
CAGTCCGCCTCGTGCCAGACACAAAATTTGATCGAACTCCCAACCCGACTCGTATACTTGTAGGCCTAATTCTTCGATCAAGCGGTGGTATTCATCCCAGCTCACCCAAAGATCAGTGGTAGGGTCCTCGGCGGGTTTCATCTACGGCGACCTCGTTAACAATAATCAGCTCGTGAAGGGATGACGCAAAACGATCGTCTCCAACCGATCGGGCCCCGTCGAGACCAGGTCGATGGGCACCCCACAAAGTTCGGAGACCCGCTCGAGGTAACGGCGCGCATTGACCGGAAGTTTTTCGTATTCGGTGATACCCACGGTCGATTCACTCCAACCCGGCATTTCTTCCAGTACTGCTTCGGCCTGCCCCACCGCGTGCGCCCCGTAAGGAAGAACATCTCGCCATTCGCCGTTGACGCGGTATCCCACACCCACCTTGATGGACTCTAAACCGTCGAGCACATCGAGCTTGGTGATGCACAGACCAGAAATGCCATTAAGACGTACCGATCGTCTCAACGCCGCAGCGTCAAACCAGCCACACCGCCGGGCACGCCCGGTCACCGATCCAAATTCCTGCCCAACGCGAGCGAGATGTTCGCCCGTGCTATCGGTTAACTCCGTAGGAAATGGGCCCGCTCCCACTCGCGTGGCATAGGCCTTGGTGATGCCCAAGACGTAGTTGAGTCGTTGCGGCCCAACGCCTGCGCCCGCCGACGCGGCACCTGCCAAACAATTGCTGCTGGTCACGTAGGGATAAGTACCGTGGTCAATGTCCAACAACGCGCCTTGCGCGCCTTCGAACAGCAAACGCCCTCCGGCCGACTGAATCTCGTGCAGTTCGGTCGACACGTCGGCCACCATCGGGGCGATCCGCGGTGCCAGCGCCATCGCTTCGTCGTACACGGCATCGAAAGATACGGCTTCAGCGCCAAGGTAGCCCGTTAACACGAAGTTGTGATAGTGGAGGGCCTCTTCGAGTTTCTCACGGAACGCTTGGTCATCGAACAAGTCCTGAACGCGCAGCGCGCGGCGCGCCACCTTGTCTTCATACGCCGGCCCAATACCCCGCCCCGTTGTTCCAATTTTGCTGTCGCCTTTCTTGGCTTCGCGTGCACGGTCGAGGGCGACGTGGTACGGCAAAATGAGGGGACATGCGGCCGAAATTCGCAGTCGATCACGGACCGATACGCCTGCCTTTTCCAGCTCTTCGATTTCGCTCAAGAGCGCGGCGGGCGACAGCACGACGCCATTGCCGATAAAGCACGTCACGCCCGGGTGCATGATCCCGGAGGGAATTAAGCGCAGGACTGTCTTGTTGCCGCCGATCCATAGCGTATGGCCAGCGTTATGCCCGCCTTGGAAGCGAACCACGCCCTGAGTAGACTCGGCCAGCCAATCGACGATTTTTCCCTTTCCCTCATCGCCCCACTGGGTACCGATGACGACTACATTCTTAGCCATGTTGAGATCCCACACCAAATTACACGAAATTTTGCCGCAGTTTGCGAGCTGGCCGTGACATGTCGGACGGTTTCGCGTCACCCCGCCCCAGCTTCGCTAGCCTCTATAATGCGCTGCCAACCAGCTAGTAATCCTGCTAAATCTGATCACCTATTTGCCCCCATCCCCGCCTCGCCGTCATGAAGCTGGCTGTGGATCGTCCCCTTCTCCGCCATTTCCCGCGTTATGAAACCCAAGTCTTTAACGGCTTGGGAACACCTACGCCGGAACAGCGGCATCATTATGCAGGATGGACTCGTACTGGAAAGCGGAGAATTGGGCCCTGGGTCAGCGACTCTGCACTCAAACGGTATTAAACGCGATACGACAACACCGGTTCGCTAGCTCTGGTGATCAACGCGATCCGGTATCTTCCCCGCGCGCGACGACCCGCCACCCGTCTTCAGCCTTGACGATCTCGCGATCAAATACATACTCTTGCTGATCGGCTTCGTGCCCAGGAAGACTTTGCACAACGATGTGCCCCGACGCGCGCAATTCGCCAATAAGACTTAACAAATCGGGCTCGTTACTCCACGGAGCAGCAATCGCCCGCGCTCGTTGAGCAGGCTCGAGGAGTCCGGCCAACACTCTAAGATCAAGACTGAATCCGGTGGCCGGGCGCGCGCGGCCGAAGGCACGGCCCACGTTGTCATATCGCCCGCCCCGCACGACCGTGTCGGGCCAGCCATCCACGTACACTGCGAAGACGGTTCCCGTGTGATAGTGGTAGCTACGAGCATCGGCCAAGTCGAAACTGAGCTGCTCGCTGGGCAACGCCTCGGCCAATGCGTCGAGATCATCCAGCGCGGCAGTAATTCCGGGCAACTCCGGTAGAACGCGGCGCGCACGCTCTAGAACTTCCACGCCACCATAGAGCTGGAGCAGCTCGCTCAGCGAGCGGGCGGTGTCCGGCTGAAGCTGGTTGAGTACGGGCGCCAACCCGGGGGCATCTTTGGCGCGCAACAAATCGCATAGGGTGTCATTCAGCGCAACTGCCGCAGGGTCGGCGGCAATCAGAGCCTGGGTGATACCAGCGTGTCCTAGGTCGATGCGTGCGTTCTGCAGCCCAGCGATCCGCGTGCTGGACAAGGCCAGCTGAATAACTTCGACATCGGCCTCTATCCCCGCGTAGCCGTAGAGCTCCGCTCCAATCTGCAGTGGTTCGCGCGTCGAGGTAAAACCGGGAGCCCGAGTATGCAACACGCTGCCGCAGTAACACAGGCGAGTAATGCCCGCGCGATTCAACAAATGCGCATCGATCCGCGTAACTTGCGGCGTCATATCGGCGCGTACGCCTAAAGTGCGCCCCGACAGCTGATCCACCAGTTTGAACGTACGAAGATTCAGATCGCTACCGGTACCAGATAGCAGCGAGTCTAAATACTCCACCAGCGGGGGCATCACCAGTTCGTAGCCGTACGACCGGTACAGGTCGAGCAGCATGCGGCGCAACTCTTCAATGCGCCGCGCCTCGGCCGGGAGAATGTCGGCCAGGTTTTCAGGCAGCAGCCACGTGCCCATGCAAAGAACCCAGTTGCGAAAACAGAGGATGGGGACGACAGGCGAAAAAAAACGGCCGGAGGGG
>CAZMVM010000235.1:0-223 GCA_964569785.1 uncultured Pigmentiphaga sp.
TATAGGTATGTAAATATATTGACGTATATATTGGTTTTCTTCTAAACTACGCTTCGATCAAACAAGGAGCGTTTCATGGACTTTCAGCTCAACGACGACCAGCAGGCTTTGGTCGATAGCGCCCGCCGCTTTGCGGTACGGGAGTTGGCACCCGGTTATCGGGCTGGCGACAAAAGCGGCCGCGTCGATCGGGCCTTGGTCAAAGCGATGGGTGGCCTTGGGT
>CAZMVM010000235.1:233-2527 GCA_964569785.1 uncultured Pigmentiphaga sp.
ACCAGCGGGCTATTGCTGGAGCAGATTGCGTATGGCGACTTCAATATGTCGTACATCAACTTGCTAACGTCGCTGTGCGGGCAAATCATTGCCGCCCATGCCCGGGACCACCTCAAAGAGCGGTGGCTGCCCCCTATCCTGGCTGGCGACATGCTGGTGGCAATTGCGTTGACCGAACCCGGCGCCGGCTCTGATGCGGCTCGCCTCAGTGTCTCGGCCGTCCGCGATGGCGACAACTTTGTCCTGCATGGTGAAAAGACGTCGATTTCTTTGGCCGATCAGGCGGACGTGGCTGTTGTGTTTGCCCGTACCAGTGGCGAGGCGGACGGGGCTAAAGGCATTAGTGCCTTTCTAGTACCTATGGACTTGCCGGGCCTGACCCGCACCGCGTTTGACGATGTGGGAACGCGCGCAGTGGGCCGTGGTTCCATATTCTTCGACGGCGTTCGTATCCCGCTCGATCATATGCTGGGCGAGGAGGGCCAGGGCTTTATTCAAGTCATGCAAGGGTTCGATTACAGCCGCGCGCTAATCGGCTTGCAGTGCCTGGGTGTGGCCCGAGCATCCTTGGATGAGGCCTGGGAATATGCCAAGGGCCGTGAAACATTCGGTCGGCCCATTATCGAGCGCCAGGGGGTGAGCTTCCCGCTGGCGGAAAGTGAAACCTACCTGGAGTCGTTGCGCTGGCATTGTCTGCGCACTCTTTGGCTTAAGGACAACGGCAAACCGCATTCGGCCGAGGCGGCAATGTGCAAGTGGTGGGGTCCCAAGCTGGCCTGCGAAATCATTCATCAGTGTTTGCTGACGCATGGCCACGGTGGATATGCGAGCGACTACGCGTTCGCGCAGCGCTATCGCGACGTGCTCGGCCTTCAGATAGGCGACGGGACCGCCAACATCATGAAAATGATAATCGCGCGCGAAAAAACCGGCATGCGCCTTACCTGAACGCGGCATTTAGAGGTTCGACATGTTCGTCTGCAGCTTGGTGATGTAGTGAATGAATGCCAAGCGGTCGTCGAACGACAGCCCTTTCAAGGCCTGGTCGTAGAAATGGTGGATAGGATCTTGCAACTTGAGCCACAGCGCATTGCCGTCTTTGCTGAGTTTGACCTTACGGGATCGCCGGTCATCGGTGTCGGTCACCCGTTCGATAAGGCCGTCGCGCTCGAGACGCGACAGCAAACCGGTGAGGTTTTGACGGCTAACGAGCAAAAAACGGGACAAGTCGTTGATCGACATGCCGTCGAGCGCCTGCGGGCGCGACAAGGCTCCGAGCACCGACCACTGCTGCGTGGTGACCCCGAACTCTTCAATTGCCTGCGTGCCCTTGGTGTGCAACGTGTTGGCCGCTTGAAACAAACGGAAGAACAAACGGTTATTGATCTCGTGACTGGCGTGGGTTTTCTCGTAGCGAAGGTCTGTCATGGGCTGGGCAGTCGTGGAGTTCGAATGGATGAAGAGTCATGGTAATGGAAGTTGGGTACCTGAACGAGTGGTTTTTAGATTAACAAGAGGAGCTAAATATGCGCGGGTTGAAAGATAAGACGGTTTTGGTCACTGGTGGCGCCGGCGGCATTGGTGCTGCGACGTGTAGACGTTTTGCCGAAGAGGGGGCCAGAGTGGCGGTGGTGGATGTCAATGTAGCCGCCGCCGCAGCGGTGGTGGAAGCGATCGTGGCAGCGGGCGGCAAGGCACAGACTTTTGCCGTCGACCTGACCAATCAGAACGACGTGGTTTCCGGAGTAGCAGCGATCGAGGAGGCGCTCGGACCCATTGATGTTTTGATAAATAACGCAGGTTGGGATAGGGCGGGTAACTTTCTTCAAACCGACAAGGCGTTGTGGGAGCAAATCGTTGCAATCAACTTATACGGCTCGCTGCACATGCACCATGCGGTGCTGGCCGGCATGTCTGAACGCGGTCATGGCCGCGTGGTCAACATTGCCTCGGACGCGGCCCGCGTGGGCTCGACCGGCGAGGCGGTCTACGCGTTGTGCAAGGGCGGAATGATCGCCTTCTCCAAGACAATTGCGCGTGAACTTGCGCGCAAACAGATCAACGTCAATGTAGTTTGCCCCGGACCCACCGACACGGCCTTGTTCGCCGATTTCGCCGGTGACGGCGAACAAGGCGACAAGCTGCGCCAGGGGTTGGCCCGTGCCATTCCTTTTGGCCGCCTGGGCCAACCGGCGGACTTGCCCGGTGTCATTGCCTTCCTGGCCAGCGACGATGCGGCCTTTATTACGGGGCAGGTCATCAGCGTTTCGGGCGGTCTTACCATGGCGGGTTAA
>CAZMVM010000235.1:2537-4665 GCA_964569785.1 uncultured Pigmentiphaga sp.
ACCGCGCGCCGCATCCCCATCATTCATTTTCAAGGAAATCATCATGAGCTATACCGATATCATTTACAGCAAGGTCGACGGGGTCGCCACAATCACAATCAACCGGCCAAAGGCGTACAACGCATTCACTGCGAATACGTGCGAGGAGATCATTAGTGCTTTCAAGGATGCCGATTTCGACCGCGCCGTGGGCGTGGTCGTGCTCACCGGCGCGGGTGAAAAGGCGTTCTGCACCGGCGGCGATCAAGGCACACAGGATGGTGGCTATGGCGGGCGAGGCGTCATTGGCCTGCCCGTCGAAGAGATGCAGAGCGCTATACGCGACTGCAATAAGCCGGTAATTGCCCGTGTTAACGGCTATGCCATTGGCGGAGGCAACGTGCTGGTGACGGTATGCGACTTGGCAATTGCTTGCGAGACGGCGCAGTTGGGCCAGGTGGGACCCAAGGTTGGTTCAGTGGATCCTGGGTTTGGGACCGCCTTGTTGGCTCGTGTCGTGGGTGAGAAAAAAGCACGTGAAATTTGGTATCTGTGCCGCCGCTATAGTGCTCAGGAAGCTCTGGCCATGGGCCTTGTTAATACCGTGGTGCCGGACGACCAGCTCGACGCCGAAGTGAAAAAGTGGTGCGACGAGATACTGGAGAAGAGCCCGACCGCATTGGCCTTAGCGAAGAAGTCTTTCAACGTCGATACTGAAATGATGCGCGGGATGGGAGGCCTGGCCATGCATGCTCTCAAGATGTATTACCAGACCGAAGAGTCCGCCGAAGGCGGCAACGCTTTTCGTGAGAAGCGTAAGCCGGACTTCCGCAAGTACGCCAAGTAAGACGGAACCTACCAGGACATCGATATGATCAGAGACCCCGAAACCATCACCCTGCTGCTCGATAGCATCTCGCGCTTTGTTGCCGAGCGGCTGGTGCCTATGGAAGCTCATGTAGCGGAAACCGACCAGATCCCGGACTGCCTTGTCGCAGAGATGAAGGAACTAGGCCTTTTCGGCATGTCTATCCCCGAAGACTTTGGCGGCATGGGCCTAACCATGGAAGAGGAAGTGATGGCCGGGTTTGCTGTTGCACAGACTTCACCCGCCTTCCGCTCTTTGTTCTCTACCAACAACGGTATAGGCGCGCAGGGAATAGTGATCGATGGGACGGACGCCCAAAAAGAGCGATATTTGCCCAGGATGGCTACCGGTGAAATCTTGGGTTCGTTTGCCCTTACCGAGCCCGACAGCGGTTCGGACGCGGCTAGCTTGCCCACTTCGGCCGTGAAAGACGGTGCGCACTATGTCATCAACGGCACCAAGCGTTACATCACCAATGCGCCCGAAGCCAGCGTCTTCACGGTTATGGCCAGGACCGACGGTACGCGCAAGGGTGCCGATGGCATTTCCGCATTCATTGTGGAAAAAGGATTGTCGGGCCTTTCCCTAGGTAATATCGACAAGAAAATGGGGCAAAAAGGCGCACATACCTGCGATGTGATTTTTGATAATGTGCGTGTACCGGTGGCCAACCTGATAGGAGGCCAGGAAGGCATAGGATTCAAGACTGCGATGAGAGTGCTGGACAAGGGCCGCATTAATATCGCTGCCGCCAGCGTAGGGGCGGCCCAACGCATGCTCCGCGATGCCGTTCGTTATGCGCGTGAACGCAAACAGTTCGGCAAGCCCATTGGCGAGTTTCAGCTGATTCAGGCCATGCTGGCCGACAGCCATGCGGAGATCTATGCGGCTCGTTGCATGGTGATCGATGCCGCCCGTCGGCGCGATGACGGCTTCAATGTAAGCACCGAGGCGGCATGCGCCAAGATGTTCGCGTCAGAAATGTGTGGCCGCGTGGCTGATCGCGCGGTGCAGATATTTGGCGGGGCGGGTTATCTTGCCGAATATGGGATCGAACGCTTTTACCGTGACGTGCGCCTGTTTAGGATCTACGAGGGCACGACGCAAATCCAGCAATTGGTTATAGCCAGAAACCTGTTGCGCGATACGGCGTAGTAGGCAACGTAAAAATGCTTATGTTGCTTGATCCGGCGCCGCAAGCCTGGCGTGCAATTCTTCCTTCAGGCCCGGGTCCAGCTTCAGGCTGCGGGCCAGCTCGTCCAGGTAGGCGCGTTCCATGAA
>CAZMVM010000236.1:0-4621 GCA_964569785.1 uncultured Pigmentiphaga sp.
GCCCCTTACGCGGGCCAAATATTGGCAGACTTGGGGGCCGAGGTCATCAAAATAGAGAAACCTCAAGGAGATGATGCGCGCAAATGGGGGCCTCCTTTCGTCGATGGTGCCGCCGCTACGTTTCAGGCGCTGAACCGTAACAAGCGCTCCGTCATCGCTAACTTGCGTGACGACCAAGACCGAAAAGCCTTGCTGGCTTTAATTGATCAGCGGGCCGACGTCGTGTTGCAAAACCTGCGTCCTGGCCAGGTGGACGCATTAGGACTAGGAGGCGAGGACCTCCTGAACCGCAAACCTTCCCTCATCTACTGCAACATGGGTGCGTTCGGAGCTCGGGGGCCATTAGCGGGCCGACCGGGTTACGACCCGTTAATGCAGGCATTCGGAGGGATCATGAGTGTAGTTGGGGAAGAAGGCTGGCCCTCGGTTCGCGTCGGGCCTTCGATCATCGACATGGGCACCGCCATGTGGGCCGTGATTGGCATCACCTCTGCATTAGTACGGCGCGAGCGGACGGGGCAGGGGGCGGTGGTGGATGTCTCGCTCTTCGAGACCGCGGCGGCCTGGATGACGATGCACGCGGCACAGCATCTTGCCTCGGGTGAAATTCCGCGCAAGGCAGGGTCGGGCCAGGTTGGCATCGTACCCTACCGAGCCTACCGCACCCGGGACGGTGAACTTGTAGTGGCCGCTGGCAACGACAAACTATTTGCCGCGCTATGCCGTGTATTAGGTCACCCGGAATGGGCCGTCGACGAGCGTTTCGCTACCAACCCGGCACGCGTGCAGCATGCCGATGAGCTCTACGCATACATCGAGGAACGCATGCTTACCGAATCAAACGCCCACTGGATGGCGTTGCTGGATGAGCATGGGGTGCCAAATGCCCCCGTTCAAAACGTGTGTGAAATGTTAGAACATGAACAAACCAGGGCACTCGGTATTTTGCAACAAGTACCGGGAGCCAGCATTCCCTTGATTGGTCTTCCCATTAGTTTCGACGGCGAACGTCCCCAGCCGCAGGGTGCTTCACCTGCGCTTGGGGTGGACACCGACCGCATTCTTGGTTCCTGCTCGAGGTCAGAATGATTTCTCGATTTCCCCAATACGACACCTTGCGAATCGACGCGCCACTGCCGCACGTGATGCAAGTGACTCTAAACCGTCCCGAGGTACTGAACGCGATCAACACGCAGATGGGCCACGACTTGCTGGACCTTTGGACGCGGCTCGTCGTCGATCCGGGCGAGGTACGCTGCGTTGTTCTCACTGGCGCAGGTGACCGGGCTTTCTGTGCTGGTGGCGATTTGAAAGAGCGCAATGGGATGTCGGATGAAGCCTGGCGCCGCCAGCATGAGCTTTTCGAGCGCGCTTTCATGACTTTGCTGGATGTGCCTGTACCGGTCATTGCTGCGGTCAACGGGCATGCGTATGGCGGAGGTTGCGAGACGGTCCTTGCTTGCGACTTCGTATACGCCGCAAGGCAAGCCCGCTTTGCGCTATCGGAAACGCGTCTGGGCATCATGCCGGGGGGGGGCGGCACCCAAACCCTGGCGCGTGCCGTTGGCGAGCGGCGCGCCAAAGAGCTTATTTTTACCGCTCGCCCGTTTTCAGCTGAGGAAGCGGAGCGTTGGGGCATGGTCAACAGCGTGCTGGACGACATTCCGTCGCTCATGCATGCGGTTCAGGAAACGGCCAAAGTCATCGGGGCTAATGCGCCTCTTGCAATACGGCAGGCAAAAAAATCCATACATTATGGGTTGCAAACCGATCTTTTAACTGGCTACCGTTTCGAGATCGAAGCCTATAACCGCTTGGTCGTAACAGAAGATCGGCTTGAAGGAGTGCGCGCTTTTAACGAAAAGCGAGCACCGGTATTTCGCGCTCGTTAAGGAGACCGCATGACTACAACTGCGAGCAACTCGTCATCGTCAGACCCGGCGGGTGCAGGGTCCACAGCGACAGCCAAAAAGTCACACCTTAGCGGTATCGCGGACGCTTCCTCACCACTTGGGCAGGATGCTCAGGCTCCTCTCAATGACAACCATGTGGTGGTATGTGAAGTAGGCTTGCGCGACGGCTTGCAAATGTTCCGAGAACTCTTTCCCACCGAGCAGAAACTCGCGTGGATTCGCGCAGAAGCGGCGGCTGGTGTGCCGGAAATCGAGGTCACCTCATTGGTTCCCCCCAAACTGGTGCCACAGTTTATCGATGCACACGAGGTCGTTGCGGGCGCGTTGGCAATTCCCGGCCTTACTGTGGTGGCTTTGGTGCCCAATTTGAAGGGGGCGGAGCGCGCCCTCGAGCTAGGCGTGCATCGGCTGAATTACGTCATGTCGGTCAGTCGCACACACAATCTCAAGAACGTGCGCCGAGAGCGCGAAGATTCCATTGCCGACGTACGCCGTATCGTGGAACTGTTACGCACACTTCCTGAGAACCGGCGCCCTCGCCTCGTAGGCGGACTGTCGAGTGCGTTGGGTTGCGGTTATGAAGGTGATGTGCCAATCGACGAAATTCGGCGGTGGGCGATTGCCTACGCGGAAGCTGGCGTGGACGAAGTCATGATCGCCGACACGGTAGGCTACGCCAACCCTACCTTGGTGCGGCAGGCGTTTAAGGCCGTTATGAGCGATCTCGGCCCTATGCCCGTGTCGGCTCATTTTCACGATACGCGGGGTTTGGGGTTGGCGAATGTGCTCGCGGCTCTCGAGTGTGGGGTCAGGCGGTTCGACGCTTCACTGGCCGGGCTTGGGGGCTGCCAGTTTGTGCCGCACGCTACCGGAAATATTGTGATGGAAGACTTGTGTTTCATGCTAGATGCCATGGGCATGCACACTGGTGTTGATCTGGAAAAGCTGCTGGCCGTGCGCGAAATTGTCGAACGCAACCTTCCTGATACGCCGCTGTATGGCGCGCTGGCCCGCGCCGGTTTGCCACATCACTATCAAAAGGTCGGCACGCCAGCGGCCTGACTGACGACAGTTACTTCATATAAAGCCGAGACAAAATATGAGCACCGCGGACCAAGATATTGTGCAAGTACCACTAGGCGAAGACTACCCCGAAATTCGGGAAGGAGTGCGCCGCATTTGTGCCGATTTCCCCAACACGTATTGGCGTGATATCGACCGCAAGGAAGCTTACCCCACAGAGTTTGTCAATGCGATGTCGGAAGCTGGGTATCTGGCTTCGTTGATACCAGAGGAATACGGCGGTTCGGGATTGCCGATACGCGCTGCTGGTGTCATTTTGCAAGAGTGTCACGCCCATGGCTGCTACGCAGCAGCCGCGCACGCGCAGATGTATACCATGGGCACGTTACTGCGACATGGCAGCGAAGAGCAGAAGCAGAAGTACCTGCCCAAGATCGCGAGTGGTGAGCTGCGACTGCAGGCATTCGGGGTGACAGAGCCTACCACCGGCACCGACACGACCAAATTAAAGACACGTGCGGTGCGAGAGGGGGACTACTACGTGGTGCACGGGCAAAAAGTGTTCATTTCACGTGCTCTGCATTCCGACCTCATGCTGCTTTTGTGCCGCACCACGCCTATCGACCAGGTGCAGAAGAAAACCGACGGGCTGTCGGTGCTGCTTGTCGATTTGCGTGAAGCAGTTGGGAATGGCTTAGAAATTCGCAAGTTGGATGCGATGATTAATCACAATACCACCGAACTATTCTTCGATGGCCTTAAGGTTCCTGTCGAGAATCTTATCGGGCCTGAGGGGAAGGGGTTTCGCTGTATCCTCGACGGCATGAACGCTGAGCGGATTCTCGTTTCTCACGAGTCCATCGGCGACGCCCAGTGGTTTATTCGCACCGCATCGCGCTACGCCAGTGAGCGCATCGTTTTTGATCGACCGATCGGGCAGAATCAGGGCGTGCAATTTCCGATCGCACGGGCTTACGCCGAGATGCAAGGTGCCGACATGATGGTGCGTAAGGCGGCAGCCTTATTCGATGCAGGATTGCCGTGTGGCGAAGATGCCAACATTGCCAAATTATTGGCATCAGAAGCGGCTTGGCACGCTGCCGAAGCATGCATGCAGACCCACGGGGGCTTCGGGTATGCGCGCGAGTACGACGTCGAACGCCGTTGGCGTGAGTCGCGTATTCAGCAGATCGCTCCCATCTCCACGAACCTGATTCTCGCCTATATCGGCGAGCACGTCTTGGGGATGCCCCGTTCCTACTAATAGTTTCCGCAAGGGGTGCCACTACGGCATTGCCGGGCCGAACGTCATTCCTAGGCAAGCTCGGCCGCCCCAGGTGTGTGTCGGATGCTCGTTCGCTAACCTGGCACACCTTGATTGCCGCTAACCGTAAACGGACTGCACGATATGGACGATATCACTCCGGATCTTTCCGACACCGGTCTAACTGCTCAATTGGCCGAGTTCGTAGCCAACACGCCTGCATGTCCCGTTTCAGCATTACATCGTGAGATCGTTCGCACTGGCTTTGTCGACACGGCCGCAGTCATGTTGGCCGCGCGAGATGAGCCGGTCACACAAATCGCCCGTCATTGGGTATCCGCGCGACAAGGGCAATTGACGCAAGCGCGCATCCTGTTTAGCGACACTTGGACAAGTGCTCGGGACGCGGCTCTGGTCAACG
>CAZMVM010000237.1:0-4591 GCA_964569785.1 uncultured Pigmentiphaga sp.
GAGGGGTACGAGGTATACCGCGCCCCACCCAAGTATGCCTTGGCAGCCGAGTCCCGACGCCCCCTTTGCCCGGGGCGATTTGTGGCCGCGGTGCCACGCGTCGAACTTTGGCTAGACCCAGTGCCGACAGAATGCGAATGTACATCCAGCCGATGTCGAATTCCCACCACTTCGTGGAAAAGCGCGCCGACGTGCCATGGGCGTGGTGGTTATTATGCAACTCTTCCCCGCCGATTAGGATGCCGATGGGGAAGACATTGGTGCTGGTGTCGGGACAATTAAAGTTGCGATAGCCGATGTAGTGTCCTAAGCCGTTCACTACCCCGGCTGCCCAGAACGGAATCCAAGCCATCTGCACTGCCCAGACGGTGAGGCCTAGCACGCCAAACAACAACAGATCGATGCCCAGCATAATGCTGATGCCTAGTACGGTATGCCGGGAGTAAAGATTGCGCTCTAGCCAGTCGTCGGGCGTGCCATAACCGAATTTCTTCATAGTCTCGGCATTCTTTGCCTCGAGACGGTAAAGCTCGGCGCCACTGAACAGGACGCGGTTTATCCCGTACACCATGGGCGAATGAGGATCGCCATCGCGTTCGCAACGCGCATGGTGCTTTCGGTGAATGGCTACCCACTCCTTGGTGACCATCCCGGTGGTGAGCCACAGCCAAAAGCGGAAAAAGTGCGAAACGATCGGATGAAGATCAAGTCCGCGATGCGTTTGACTGCGATGCAAGAAAAGCGTAACCGCCGCAATCGTGATATGCGTGACTACTAACGTATACAACACGATCTGCCACCACGATGCATAGGTAACACCGTTAAGCAGAAAGGAAAGAACCGATTCCATGTAACACTAATCCTCATGTGCGGCACTTGCCGCGTATCCAAAGCGTACTACGTTGTGTAGTGGTGCGAAACGTATTTTTAAGTAAATCTGATACTTTTCAACAAACGCTGGACAACTTGGAACATTAACCTGCGTCGAGTCGGCGGTCAAACACTGCAGCGAAGAACCCATCGGTCCCATGCTGATCAGGACGTAGCTTCAGATAGGGCCCTGGCATCTCCAGCGGTGTCCGTCCGGAAAGAATGCCTGAGACGGGCTGTAAAACAAAATCCGGATGCTCCGACAAGAATGCCTCGACTTGCGCTTCATTTTCTCGTTCGAGCACACTACATGTGGCGTAAACGAGACGTCCACCCGGTTGTACACAACGCGCTGCGCTCGCCAGTATCCGCGCTTGCAGGGCACATAACTCGGCCACACTTGCTGGATTTTGGCGCCACTTAATGTCCGGATTTCTCCTTAATGTGCCAGTTCCACTACATGGGGCGTCAACCAGCACGCGTCGTGCCTTGGCGCGCAGCCGCTTCACACGCGCGTCGTTCTCGTTCGCAATAATCACCGGCTCGACATTGGAGAGTCCGCTACGGGCAAGCCGAGGTGTCAGCCGATCGAGCCGAGTGGCCGATACATCGAATGCGTACAACCTTCCGGTCGACCGCATCAACGCACCCAGCAGCAGCGTCTTACCCCCCGCGCCCGCACTGAAATCAATAACCATCTCGCCCCGTCGCGGCGCGACTAACAACGCGAGTAGCTGGCTACCTTCATCCTGCACCTCAAGGCTACCGTCGAGGAAACGAGGCCACCGGCTCAGATCGGGTCGCGCAAAGATCCGGATGCCCCAGGGCGACCAAGGAGTGGGCTCGGGCAAGCGCCCTTCGCGTCCGTGCGCCCTTGTGTCCTCGCGCAGCTCTTGCAGCAAGCTGTCCCGATCCGTCTTGAGGGGGTTGATCCGTATGTCCAGAAACGCGGGCTCAAGCATTGCTGCCATGAGCGCCTCGGAATCTTCCAAGGCTGCCAGTTCATGATGCAGCCAATCGGGTAGGCTATAGCGCACCGACTGGGGCAATCGTTCCACGTCAATGGTTTGCAGATGCTGGACCCAGTGAGCCTCATCGTCGGTCAACGCTGATCGGACGTTTTCCTCGCCTAGCGTATGCACCAAACCCAGGATGGCCAGGCGCCGTTTCATGTCGCCTACCCCGCTCTGAGCGAAGTGCCGATAGCGACGCAGATTGCGTACTACGTCGTAGACAGCCTCGGCGACTTCGCTGCGATCGCGCGCCCCCAGTTGTCGACGTCCGCGGAACCAGCGAGACAAAACGCTGTCTGCCGGCCCCTCCCATCGCAGGATGTCATCCAAGGCATCACAAACCTGGTCCAGGCGTGTCGCGACGCCTCGCGTCCCCCGCTGCCGCGACGCTTTACCGCCGTGCGCCGCATGGCCGTTGCGCACGCGGACGCTATGTTTAGTTGCAATAGCGACACGACTCCGAGCGCGGGTGCGGCTGGGATGGCGCTGGCTGATCTCTGCCGCCCGCTCGGACGAGCGCGTCGATGCGCGACTACGTTGACGGCTCATTATGGTTCAACCCAAAAAGGCGGGTATCACACCCGAGCACATTGACGCGATTTCCTTGCAAGCTCACCCTTCCTTCTGCCAGCCAACGCACTACGGCCGGGTAAACTATATGTTCGATTTGAAGCACTCGGCGCTCTAGCTCCTCGGGAGTGTCTGTAGCGTACACCGGCACTACCCCTTGGGCCACAATAGGGCCCAAATCAAGTACGGGCGTCACGAAGTGAACCGTGCACCCATGCACCTGAACGCCAGCTTCCAGCGCCTGTGCGTGGGTGCGCAAACCCGGAAACAGGGGCAACAGTGATGGATGTATGTTTAGCAGGCGGCCGGCAAATCGTGCGACAAAATCATTGGTCAGAACGCGCATGAAACCAGCGAGTAACACGTAGTCTGGCCGATACCCCTCGACAACGTCGGCGAGCGCGGCGTCGAAGGCCTCGCGCGATGGGTAGCCTCGGTGGGGCACGACGGCAGTGGCGATACCGCGCTCCGCGGCCCAGGCCAGGCCAGCCGCATCCGGACGGTTCGCGATCACGGCTACAATGCGGGCCGGCCAGCCCTCCCGCACGCAGGACTCTACAATCGCCTGCATGTTGCTCCCGCGTCCAGAGATCAGGACGACCAGGCGACATTCACGCGACGGATGGGATGTATGAGTTGAGGGCAACAAAATCAGCTTACGTTGTTGGTTGAGCAAAAGTACAACACAAAGGTGGTGTGCACCGAAGTGGACACCCAAAATGGCCCGTTTCAGCACGCGTTACGGGCACAAACGAGCATGAAATTGTAAACTCCCCCCGTGAACTATTCCGAACATCTCGTGCAATTACACCGCGGTGTGCCCCCTGAGAGTCTCAGCGCGCCCTGCGCTCTTACCATTGGCAATTTCGACGGGGTCCATGTGGGCCATCAGGCCATGCTCACCCGCCTATGCTCGGCAGCGAAGCAGCGCGGTCTCATTCCGACCGTGATGACGTTCGAGCCGCATCCGCGCGAATTCTTTGCCCGTGTCTACAACAAACCTGAACTTGCCCCACCGCGTATCTCCGGATTACGGGACAAGATTCTGAACCTGGCTGACGCCGGTGTGCAGCAAATCGTAGTGCAACGCTTCACTGCGAAGTTTGCCGCCATTCCTGCCGAGGTGTTTATCCAGGATCTCCTCATCGATCGCCTCAACGTGCGGTGGCTGCTTGTGGGCGATGATTTTCGCTTCGGGGCAGGTCGCAAGGGCGACCTCGACATGTTGGTAAGGTCTGGAGCGTTCGAAGTTCAATCGATGGACTCCATCACCGACCGAGAAGGACGTCGCGTCTCCAGTACTGACGTTCGCCTGGCGCTTGCTGATGGCGACCTGGAGCGGGTGGCCGACTTGCTAGGACGCAACTACCACATGAGTGGTCATGTCATGCATGGCCTCAAGCTCGGCCGCAAGCTGGGTTTTCCCACCCTCAACGTGCGCGTTCCGCCGCAATGTACAGCACTGACAGGCATCTTCACCGTCCTGGTACACGGGTTAGGCGACAACGCCATTCCTGGGGTTGCCAGCCTTGGCCTGCGCCCCACAGTGTCTGACAGCGATCGCATGCTTCTGGAGGTTCATCTTCTGGATTACAACCAGGACGCATACGGTAAACTGGTAAAGGTGGAGTTCCTGAAAAAGCTTCGCGACGAAGAAAAGTACGACGATCTTGATGCACTCACGCGCGCCATTACACGCGACGTCGAGCACGCCCGCGCGTACTTCGCCGCTACCTACCCGGCCATCGCTGTTCAGGCTACTGCGGCAACCGATCGAATTTGACGCCTTGCCCTGCCTGGCTGTGCGCACCGCTTCGCACTTCATATTGCCGGGATTCGTACTACCCCGGCTCTGCTTCCGATACTTAATTCATGGATGCGTTGAGCGCATCCGCGTTGCACGTCTTACACGGTAATGGATTACAAAAAGACCCTCAACCTCCCCGACACGCCGTTTCCCATGCGTGGGAATCTCGCCAAACGCGAACCCGGCTGGGTCGCCGAATGGGAAGAGAAGAAAGTTTATCAAGCCATTCGCCGTGCCAGCGCTGGCCGACCCCGCTTTGTGCGCGGACACGAAATTGCTGGCAGATCGCATCCCTTCGCTGCGCCCCGGCTTGGCACCCATTGCCCTACGA
>CAZMVM010000238.1:0-4554 GCA_964569785.1 uncultured Pigmentiphaga sp.
GAGGCGCAATTAATTGCGCGAGAATATGTGTTGGCGTTCCCAGCAAAGCCGGGTTTGCCGTTGGCCATTCTGGGCGTTGAACAAGGCCGCAATGCTTATGTCAGCCCCGACGGTATATGGCAAGCGCGCTATCTGCCTGCCCACATTCGGCGCTATCCATTTATGCTGGCCGCTCGCCCAGAGTCGGCGGATGAGCAAGGCGGGCGCAATTTTACTGTCATGGTCGATTTGGCCGCTCCCCACTTTAAATTTGGCACGGGTCAGCCCTTGTTCACAGAAGATGGGCAACCTGCTCCCGCGTTATTGAACGCACAAAAGTTTTTAATTGCGATCCAGAACGACAGCGATCGCACCCAACAGTTAGTGCAGCAGTTGGAAGAGGCCCAGTTGTTGGTACAAGAGCCGCTTATCGTTCGTGTTGCCGACAACCCTGTTTCGCTGGATGGTTTGCGGGTGGTTAATCGGCAGCGCCTGGATGATCTGCCGGCAGACACGCTGAAGGCTTTGCAGGCTAGCGGAGCCCTTCAGCTGGTGTACGCTCATTTCATGTCGTTAACCAACCTGACGAATAGCGTATTGGTTAAGGGCGGTGGCGTCAGCCTGGATGACGACTTTACCCTGCCGGGCATGGATGACGACACCATCTCCTTCCGTTGGAACAATTAGTTTGTTTTTAGTTTCTGAGCTGGCGAAGCTTGTAATGCATGTGACGCAAGCCGCCCGCATCACACAATGACAACATTTTAGGAATACGTATGACTCAAAAAAACACCATTACCATCGCAGGCAAAGAATACGCGTTAGACGACCTTTCAGATAAGGCCAAGGCCCAAGTGGTGAACTTGCGCGTGGTAAACGAAGAGATTCAAAAACTAGAGCAGCAGCTGGCCATTTTCAAAACGGCCCGGGCGGCCTATGCGCGCGCCTTGCAAGAAGAGCTGGCTCAAGTCAGTGGCGAGCCGGCAGTAACACACTAGGCCGATGCTAAAACGGCCCGATCAGCGGGCCTTTTTTCTTGATTATTTTTCGATCGTGTTCTACAGCAGAGAATGCGCTCGCTGTCTTTCTTGTACCGTTGCAACTTCTATTCCGTACTCCAGAAGCTCGCTCTCCAACGCCTCCAGGTGAAGGTGTAACTTTGCTGTTTCAGCGTCGTCGGCGGGGTGAGTGTTGCTTAGCAAGTCATAAATCGCAAGCAAGTCGGCGACGTAACTCATGCGTTTCCTTTAAAAGTGTGCCAGTAAACTGGCGGGGTTAAGTGGAAGAATGCGCGTGGGCGCGCAGGGATAGAGCCAAGACGCAAGCGAGCGCACTTGACTTAATGTAAATAATAGTGTCAGTTGTAATCGCTTTTGCAGATTTTTTTGGCTTACACCATTTAGACGATTGAGCATGGCGGAAATCCAGCGCATCACGACACAGTACATTGAGGTTGAAGACCGTATTCGCGTGGCGGGAGAGGTGAAGAAGGGGGAAGTGGTTGTGTTATGGCTAACACAACGCTTGTTGCACCGGCTTGTTGCGCCGGTGTGTGCCTGGTTAGAAGACCAGCCGGCACAGGTGGCGCCAGAGGAGTCGCTGCGCGCTCCCTTCAAACCTGCTTTAGACGCCGAAGAGCGCTTACGGCAAAGCTTTGCACAGCAGGTGGCACGCGCACAGCAGCCCAAACAGAAGCCCGTAGCGGTTGACAGCGCATCCGCCGAATGGTTGGTGCATTCGGTGGATATCAAGCGGGATGATGCCCGTATGCGGCTCATCTTTAAGGGCAAGGATGTCGAGCCGGTTAGCTTGACCATCGCACGCGAGCCCATGCGCCAGTGGCTGGATATCTTGTACCAGCAATGCCGTGCTGCCCGTTGGCCGCTTTCCTGGCCCGAGTGGATGCGCGACGGCGACCTGATGCATTTGGAAATTCAGCACGCGGTGTTGCATTAAGCCGAAGTGTGCTCTAAACCGGTGTGGCGTGTTGGCCACAGCGTGTTGGCCGGCGGCGTAACAAAAATACAACCACCCGTCGCTGGCCATCTTCAAGATGGCTTTTCTTGATTTCAGGACTTGGAAGGCTTTTTTGTGCCAGGGGCTCAAGGCTGCGCGCGGCGCATCTTGCGGCACTTTGCTCCAACTCGCCTGCAACCTAGTAGTTTCCCCTATTCACAGTTGGTATCAATCGGTTACGGTCGGACAGTTAACTGTTCTGACCCGCTGAGGGATATCGATGGATTCGCAGGACCCCGAGTATTTAAATGTTGTTGTTGGCGCCTTTTTCTCGGCCCATTTTGGCGCCGCTCCAACGTACCAAGAGACACAGCACTACGCAAGCGTGTTTCTTCGGTTATTAGAAGAAGAAATAGATAATCCCGCCGCATTCCCGGATGCGGTGAAAGCTTTGTCGGCCCTGATGTTTGAGGACAGGGGCGGCGCGGCGCCGGCGGTGGATGATGAGGCGTTTGTTACTCAGTTGTACCAAAGCATTCTGGGGCGCGCGCCCGATGCCGGGGGGCTGCAATACTGGGTCAATGAACTGGCCACCGGGCAGGCCGAACGTGCTGAGCTGGCGGCGCTAATGATCGCATCCGCCCTGGAACACGAGCGTGATGCGGCCTATCTCGTGAACCGTACTGCTGTTGCGCTGGCATTCGGTCAATGGGAGAACTCTAACCCAAACGTGTTGCCCTGGTTGGGTTTTGATGGCGAAGAGATTCTAGCAGGGGTGAATGAAGATGATGCCACCGTTGCTGCCGCGGTCGACCGCTTACCCGCTAGCCAGCCTCGCACCGGCGAGGTTTTCGAGCTGACGCCTGACGTGGACGTGGTGGAAGGCACTGCGGGCGACGATGTCATCAACGCCTATTGGGTGGGTCGTAACGGCGAAGAAGCGTCGACGCTAACGCTGGGCGATCTCATCGATGGGGGCGACGGCATCGACATTCTTAACGTGTATGCAGACGCCCGGGGCGAATACAACAGCATCATGCCCGCCGGCGCGTTGGTGCGTAACGTGGAAGTGGTTAATTTGTTCCATCTGGCCGAAGGCGTGAGTGGGCTGGCGGATGCATCGTTGTACGAAGGCCTGCAAGAGCTGTGGCAATTCGGCAATGTCTCGGCGGTAACGAACCTGCAAGCACAGATGGTCGCGGGTTTCCGCGATGTTGGCGGCGAGGTGGTAATCGATGTGCAGGCGGCCGCAACCGCTGACCGCGTAAACATGGTGTTGGATCACGTCGCCGACGATATGTGGAACATGTATGTGCGTGGCAGCGACAGCGCCGTCAGTACATTTACCCTGAACATCGACGGAACGATCGTCCAGCCTGACGACGATCCCGAGTATCGAAACAGCATCGTCACTGAAGTTTTCCTGCACGACGACACCAGCGCCCTCGTTGTCAATTCAGTCGCTAGTCTCCAGCTGTATGTGGTGCAAGAGCACGACACGTTAACTTCGCTGGATGCCTCGGGCTCAACGGGCAACATCTTGTTTACCCCCTCCGAAAACACGCGCAGTGTCACCCTGGGCCAGGGCGACGACCACCTTATTTTCTGGGGCTATGTGCCCACGCTAGGTGGCCTCTTCGATGGGGGAGCAGGAGATAACGCGCTGGACTTCAGCGTGAGTGATCTTAGCGCGGACGACTACGTGTCCATCCGTGCGATGCACAACTTCCAGCGTTTGGGATTCTTGCACGATTTCGCCACCGTCGACGCCGCCGAACTTGCAGACTTCAAGGTGTTGGTGATGTCGATGGGCTTGCACCAGGGCGACGGCGCGGAGATACCCTTCGACCCCGACGCGCGTCCGGCACACATCACGGTTGCCAACCTGGCGTCTGATCAAGTCATGAATTGGCTGGTCTACAGCGTCTACGACGACGGGCCAGGCAGCTTGGTGTTGGTTGACCCGGCCAACAGCATCATCGTTGAGACCAAGGCGCTCGACATCGAGGGCGAGGCCAGGGGCAGGCTAGTGGTGGAATCCTCCGCCCAACACGTTCGCGACACGCTCACCTTGCAAGGCTCGCTACCCGTGTCGTACGACAACCGCGGCGGCTTATTCAGCACCGTTGACGCTAGCGCGCTCGAAGGTGGGCTAACGCTTGTTGGTGAAGCGCGCCCAGAAGAGTTCGGCCCATCAACGGGAATGTCATCCAGCGTGCGGGAAACCGTGCTTCTAGGCGACGGAGAAGACTGGGTCGCGCTCGGGGTGTCATTTGACGAGGCCGAGCTGAGCTCATCAACCGTGGGTTTGATGGACGTGATTGTCGGCTTTAACAGCGCCGCGGGTGAGGACATTCCGCAAGACCGCCTGCTGGGCTTCTCACAGCTAAGCAAGCTGGATTTGTCTGACGACATCAACACGCTCGAGCAAGCGTTGAGGGCAGCCGCCACCCACTATCAGGAAGGGCCAGACGGCGAGGTGGGCGTGGTGTTTTTCCATTTTGAAAACAACACCTATCTGTACGCTGACACCTGGACTAGCGCGGGCGCTGGCTTGCTCGACGACAACGATTTCGCCATTCAGCTAACCGGCATTCACGACTTCAGCACGTACGACTT
>CAZMVM010000239.1:0-4544 GCA_964569785.1 uncultured Pigmentiphaga sp.
ATAATTTTTTCATAATATCTCCGTTCGGGAAGAGCCTTGAGATGGTCCGAGGCGCTACAGTCTGCCCGAACTCAGACTTAACGTAAAATGAATTTTTTGGATCCATTCATAACAAAATAGTTATGAGGGCGTTCCAACGCCAGGATAGCTGCCTGCGTTTGCACCCAGCGGCTCTACCGAGGCGTTGCTACTCAGGGAAACAGGGCGCGCAACGTGTCTCTTACCAAGGCAACCGGTTGCGATGTAACGGCATCACGACGGGTCATCATTTCTACGTTGCCGATGCTGCTCTTAGTATCAATCGGAAGAACCTTAAGCTGACCCTGTTTTTCAAAATACTCGGCGATAGCGCCCGGCATGACTGAGATTCGATTGTTCTCATTAATCAGCATGACATTGGTCAGTACCGCATTCGACTCGATGTAATTAGCGGGTCGGGCAACGCCCAGACGATAAAACATTTCATCGATGCGGTCGCGCAACACCGAGTCACGCACCGGCAGTATCCATGGCAGCTGCAATAGCTCCTCCATCGACAGGCCGTCGCGCAACACGTCATCATTATTAATGCCTGCGACTAGCGCCACGGGATCCTCATAGAGAAAGGTCGTCTCGATTTCGTTTGAATCGATGCGCGCGGTTGTCCTCCCGATAACGCAGTCGAGCTCGTGACGTACGAGTTGAGGCAATAGCTCGTGCAGCAAGCCTTCCCTGATAGAGATCTCGAGGTTGGAGTTGCGCGCCAAAAGTGCCGTGACCAACCTGGGGGTAATGTGGATGGAAGTAGAGGGAAGAATCCCGATTCTGAGACTCTGTCGGTGAGCATTCTGCAGTGCGTGCAACTCTTCCGAGATGCGCTTGGCAGCGCCCGCAAGGTTATGCGCGTAGTCAATGACGACGCTGCCAAGCACAGTCGGATAGGTTCCGGTCCCGCTGCGTACGAACAGCGTCTGACCGATGTAATCCTCTAACTGCGCCAACGCCTTCGACGCCGCCGGTTGGCTCATGTGCAAGAGTTCTGCTGCTTGTCCCAAGTGGCGTGTTTGGTCAAGCGCAAGCAGCAAGTCGATTTGCCGCTGCTTCAGATATATCTTGCGCCCCTCGAAATGCCGCACCGTCATAATCAAAAGGTTATGAAATGTTCCGGTAAACTCATTTTACGACAAGTGCAAGCTGGGGCAGACTGATATGCACGCTAATCCAGTGGTAGGGCTATGAATCAAAGTCAACCCAACTTTCTCCTAATCATTACCGACCAGCATCGCGCAGATCATCTCGGGGTATATGGCAACCCGGTCGTGCAAACACCGCATTTGGACCAATTGGCGCGTCGAGCCTGGTGTTCTGGCAACATGCACGTTGCCACTCCTATTTGCATGCCGAATCGTGCGAGTCTCTTGACGGGACGATTTCCTTCGACGCACGGATCGCGCCACAATGGCATCCCGCTGTCGTTACGTGCCATGACGTTTGTCGAGACCCTGCGTCGCGCCGGCTACCGTACGACCCTCGTTGGCAAAGCCCACTTTCAAAATATGACTAACACGCCTGCCAGCTGGCCAGTTCGGCCGGAAGACCGACTGCCGGTCGAGGCCGTGGAGCCTGACGACGGAAACTACGACCAGGAAAAGCGCGAGTTTTGGCTGGAGCGCGACGATTATGATCTCGAATACCCTTACTACGGTTTTGCGACGGTCAACCTGGTCGACGATCACGCTGATGAAGTCCACGGGCATTACCGATACTGGCTACGCGACAACCATCCTCAGGTGCTGTCACTGATTGGCCCGGACGCCGCCGAACCCGCGCCCGACTATGTCCTATGCGGCATCCGCCAAGCCTGGCGAACCCGGGTACCCGAGGAGCTCTACCCTACGGCCTACATCGCCGATCGAACCATCGATCAGTTAAAAGAATTTGCTGCGGGAAACCAGCCGTTCTTCTTGCAGTGCTCTTTTCCTGACCCGCATCACCCGTTCACACCCCCGGGCCGATTTTGGGATATGTACGACCCCGATGAAATCGAGCTTCCGCCGTCTTTCTATAGCGATAGCCCACGCCCGCCCCATGTGCAGTGGCTATACAACAAGCGCGACGACGGCACCGCAATCAAGCACACGCCCGCCATTTTCGCGTGCAACGAGCGTGAGGCTAAAGAAGCCATTGCCCTTAACTACGGCTCGATTTCCAATATAGACAATCAAATTGGAAGAATATTTGCGGCGCTCAAGCAGCTCGGGCTCGACCAAAACACCATTGTGATCTTCACCAGTGACCACGGCGACTACCTGGGTGACCACCAGCTCTTACTTAAGGGTCCTATTCATTACCGCGGTTTAACCCGCGTGCCATTCATCTGGCACGACCCGATCGCACCGATGCCATACCGGATGAATGAGACGGCATTGTTCAGCACCATCGATATTGCTCCCACCGTGCTTGAGCGCGCCGGCGTTACCCCATACAACGGCATCCAAGGCAAGAGCATGCTCGACGTGATCCAGGGGCGTACCCCGCAGGTGCGAGACTCCCTGATCATAGAAGAGGAAGGACAGCGCGTGATCTTGGGATTCGACAGCCGGATACGCTGCCGCACCCTGTTAAAGGACAACTTCCGGCTGACCATCTACGACGGCGCCGACTGGGGCGAGCTTTACGACCTGAACAACGACCCACATGAGCTCCGCAATCTTTGGCACGATGTCGAATACGCCGCCCAGAAAGCCGACCTGCTTGAGGAGCTCGCCTATCAAATGCTCCACCATATAGAAACGTCGCCCTACCCTACCGCGCTGGCCTAATGGCAGGAGTAGAGTAAGGCTGAACAGCATTTTGGTTGAAGGGAATGCGCGCGGGGCCACGCCTCGCGCCGTCGGCGCCCTAGCGCAGTGGTCTCACGAGCCAAGCTACCGCGCCACACCCTCTTCCGGCAGTCAATAAAAAACCACGATAGATAAGGTTTCTATCGTGGCTTTAAGATTGCTACCCGCCAACCGTCGCTGGCGGAGACGGCCGGAAAGTTCAGCGCACTTAGTCGAGAGAAATCCCCAAGTCGTTGATGAGCTTGTGCCAGCGTTCGGTTTCTCTTTCCAGCATCGCTTTAAACTCTTCTGGCGAATTACCGACGGGCTGTACGCCAAAGTCCACCAGTTTTTGATGCACAACAGGGTCTTTCAGGGCGTTCACGAACACTTTATTCATTTCCTGAATCGTTTCTTGAGGGGTGCCCGCCGTGGTAACGACACCCACATGCGCTGCAGCGACAATGTTCGGATAACCCAATTCTGCAAATGTTGGAACGTCTGGCAACTGCGGCAACCGCTCCGGGTTCGCGACTGCCAAAGGCTTGACTCGACCGCCCTGCAGGAATCCCGCTCCGGCAGCCAGGTCGACCATCATGATAGGTACCTGACCACCCGCAACGTCAGTTAACGACGGCGCTGCTCCTTTGTAGGGGATATGCACCATCCCGAGATCAAGCTCGGCGTTCAGCAGTTCCATGGCCAGATGGTGCGGGCTACCTGCCCCCGCCGAGGCATAGTTCATCCCACCCTTTTGGGCTTTTGCCTGCTTGATGACATCTTCCAGACTATTCAAGCCAGACTCGGGCCCAGTCACAAGAATCATGGGGAAGTTCCCCAACAGGGTGACCGGCTCGAGATCCTTCACCGGGTCGTAGCTTAAGTTGCTGTACAACGCAGGATTGAAGATCAGCGTGCCATTATCGCCTGAAATAACGGTATAGCCGTCAGGCTTGGCACGGGCAACATCGCTGGCGGCGATGGACGTGTTTCCACCGGGCTTGTTCTCGATGATAACGGGTTGCCCCACTTGTTGGGACAACGTATGCCCAATCGTGCGGGCAAGAAAGTCGGAGCCTCCACCGGCAGGATAGGGCACCAGCCAACGTATAGGCTGCTCCGGATAATCGGCTGCGGCAACGTGCGAGGCCAGCGTGAGGGGGACTCCCACCATCACCGCGGCGGCGAATTTTTTGATTGACGAACGCATACCAAAAGTCCTCCATGAATTGGTAGGTCGATAGCAGGGCTCACGCTGGTTACCGCTGGCGTGCCGCGTCCCGTCGGGACTTGCCTCGACCTAATACGCGCTGCGTAAAACTATAGACAGATGCGTAATCGTCGGGTATTCATGTAAACCCGCATCGTCGGTTGGGGGAGAAGTGCAGGCGGCGGCAGCGTGCTACTACGCATGGAAGAACACTCCATTTGGGCTATGGTAGCGGTTGAATGCCGCCATCGGAATGCGCGCCATTGACTCGGTACCCACTGTAAGAACGACGTTGGCATAGCCGCGGGCGACGTCACATCGACACACTACACGTAGGTAGTATGTCTCGTCGATGCGCGAGACATATCGCACGTGCGTACTAGAGCAAGTGGGGATAAAGCTGAAGGGAATGCACACGATCCCCTTGGGGGGATGATGCGACTGCGGATGGGGGAAAGAATAAAAGATGGAGCGGGAGACGAGTCTCGAACTCGCGACCTCAACCTTGGCAAGGTTGCGCTCTACCAACTGAG
>CAZMVM010000240.1:0-4511 GCA_964569785.1 uncultured Pigmentiphaga sp.
CAAGAGATCTATTGCAGCGTCCCACAAAGCAGCAACAGCTCAAATAGCCGGCTTCGATTCCGCCAGGCGTCGGGAATGCAAAGCAGGTGCCGTCTATAGATAACGTGAGCACACGAGAGACCAATAGGTTGCGCAGCAAAAGCAGCATGTAGCCGAAGCGGTGCTTGCGCGCACCTTTTGTCGCCTAAAAGCCAACATGGTGGAAGGGCGAGCAAGGAGTGATTGGATTGCGCTAGCGGTACAGCGCTTTATAGCTCCCTATAAAAGAAGACACGCGAGGTTCAAAAGGGCGTGCTTAAACGAAGGCGTGGCCGAAGTCGTGGTGGCCGGCTCCCCCTATGGTTCGCGTTGGGTCAGGGCAGCGGGGAAGGCCGGGGGCAGGAGCATTCAAGCCGGGCGTCCGCTTTATTGAAAAGAATAAGTCCCTGTGGCCCGTGGAACTTCAGTGACCGGTCGCAGTCCCTCCGGGTCCTGCCGCTCGTGAGGCGGGATCGTTGCTGTACTGGGCAGCGGCGTTTGGATGTATTGAAGGAGGCTGTTCCCAGTTGTCTACCAGGGGAGGCCGAGCGGCATGAAACGTCGGGCGATCGGGTTGGCTTGGCCGTTAGTTTCCTAGAGAGAATTGGGCGAGAAATTGCGTCGGAATTGTTACGTACATATTGTTTCAGTTTGACGATGAGCGCGACATTTTCACCACAAACTTGCTGCAAAGCATTGACAAACTGATGCAGGCCTCTGATTTTGCACGGGTTTCTACTTCTCGCGCTCGCCGATTGGTTCTCTAAGTCATTGTTACTGCTAGAAAAAAGCGGGTTTTCTCGCTTGACCAGAATGGGCCGTTACTCTAGAGTGGAAAAAAGTAGAATTTTGTGTAAAAAAGTGGGGCGGCCGTGTTCCAAGGGAGCAGTGCGATTACGTTGGATGCCAAGGGTCGGATCTCCGTTCCGACCCGGCATCGCGACGCCCTCGTTTCCCAGGCCGGAGGCAAGCTCACGTTGACGCGTCATCCGGACGGCTGCCTGCTGATGTATCCACGGCCTGTATGGGAGGAAAGGCGGGAACAGATCGCCCGTTTCCCAATGAGTGCGCGCGCACTGCAGCGCCTACTGTTGGGTAATGCACAAGACGTCGAGCTCGATTCGGCCGGCCGTATTTTGATCGCCCCCGAGCTGCGCACCGCGGCGGGTCTCAAGCGCGAGGTCATGCTGTTGGGTTTGGGTGAACACTTCGAGCTTTGGGATGCAGAAGCCTTGGCCCGTAGTGAGGCAGAGGCATTTGCCGATGGCATGCCCGAGGCGTTGAAGGATTTTTCGTTCTAGGCCGCCGTGACGCAGACATTTGAACATCGGCCCGTTTTGCTTGAGCCGGCGGTTGCCGCTTTGGTCGACGCCGGATTCCACGCCAAGCAATGGAAAGTGCCCGTTTCACCGCTGGCACGAACCGGCGTGTGGGTAGATGGCACATTCGGGCGCGGGGGGCACAGCCGTGCATTGTTGCGCCACTTGTCCAACGCGGCACGGTTAGTCGTGTTCGATAAGGATCTGGAGGCCATCGCAGCCGCTGAGTCGCTGGCCGCTGAGGATTCGCGCGTAACGGTCGTGCACTCAGGCTTCGGGAACATGCGGGCCGAATTATCTCGGCTGGGAATACAGCAGGTGCAGGGAATCCTGTTGGATGTAGGGGTGTCGTCGCCGCAAATCGACGATGCACGCCGCGGCTTCTCGTTTTTGCGCGATGGGCCGCTGGATATGCGAATGGATACGACGCGCGGTCCTACGGCTGCGCAATGGCTGGCGCGTGCCAGCGTTGACACAATGCGGGAGGTTATCAAACGCCATGGCGAAGAACGGTTTGCTCTCAGGATTGCAAAGGCGATTGCAGCTCGCCGCGCGGAACGGCCCATCGAGACCACAGGCGAACTTGCCGAACTCGTGGCGAGCGTCGTCCGGACGCGCGAGAAGGGTCAACATCCGGCCACCCGCACCTTTCAGGCTATACGGATTCACATCAATCGTGAGCTTGCGGAGCTCGCGGATGCGCTCGCGTCCTCTGTAGAACTTCTCGCTCCACAAGGACGGCTGGCCGTGATCAGCTTCCATTCCCTTGAAGACCGGCTTGTCAAGCAGTTTGTGGCCGCCGCGGCGAATCCTGGGCGCGAATTCGCTCATCTCCCGTTGCGGGATGACGAGTTGCCACAGCCGGTGTTCAAGTCGTTAGGCCGCGTGCGCGCCGACGCCAAAGAAGTTGCGGGCAACCCTCGTGCGCGCTCCGCAACGTTGCGCGTCGCTGAACGTACTGCAGCACCATTGCCCGCGACGGGGGGCGAGGGCTTCATTCCCGGCGGTCGGGCCTTGTACGACATCGGGCAGGAGGTGTAATGGGTCGCCTCGCTGCCTTTCTTGCCCTCGCCTTGGTGATTAGTGCGCTCGCGCTCGTGAGCAGCCGCTACGATTCTCGTTGGGCTGTCATCGAGCTTGACCGCGCGCGTCAGGAAGAGCGCGAGCTCGATGTTGCCTGGCGTCGCTTACAGCTGGAGTTAACACATTACGCGCAACACGCGCGGATCGATCAAGCCGCCCGGCAGGCGTTAAAGATGACTCCGGCAGCGCCCGACCGCATGATTTACTTGCGAGTTGTGCCAACGACGAGCGTCGAGGGAGGCAGGCCATGAGCTGGATCTCCCTGCGTCGCCGGCGTAAACCCACACAACGCCCCAAGCGCCCGCCTTATACCGATACCCGCGCCGTACTGGCCCTGCAGCTGCCAGTGCGGCGCGCGCGTCTCGTACAGCTCATGTTGCTCTTGGGGTTTGTTGTGCTTGCCCTGCGCGCCCTCTACCTGCAAGGGCTTTCGACCGACTTTTTACAGCGCCAGGGCGAAGCCCGTTACGAGCGCACCTTAGTTCTGCCTGCCAATCGAGGCAAGATTCTTGATCGGAATGGCATCGTTTTGGCCTCCAGCGTTCCCGCGCGTGCGATCTGGGCCATTCCCGAAGACTTGAAAGCGACGCCCCAGCAATTGGACGCCTTAGCCCGTTTGCTAGAAGTATCGCCTCAAACTTTGCGCTCTCGTCTGGAAGACCTGGACCGCAGTTTTGTTTATTTGAAGCGGCAGGTGTCGGTCGATGTGGCCGAAGAGGTGCGCGCCTTGGGCATTCCTGGCATCCATCAAGAACGGGAAAGCCTGCGCTCCTACCCTCAAGGGGAGGTGATGGCCCACGTGGTTGGGTTCACGAACATCGACGGCCAGGGGCAGGAAGGTGTTGAACTGGCCTTCGATGATCAGCTGGCGGGCATCCCAGGCAGCCGGCGAGTCATCAAAGATCGTCTGGGTCGCGTCGTAGAAGACATTCAGGCCATCAGTTTGCCAGAAGACGGCCGTGACCTGCGGCTTTCGCTGGATTCGCGCATCCAGTATCTCGTGTTCAACACCTTGCGCGAAACGATTAGCACGTTCAAAGCCAAGGGCGGCTCGGCCATTGTGCTGGACGTACGTACTGGAGAGGTGTTAGCGCTGGCGAACCTGCCCACGTATGATCCCAATCGACGTGATGCCTTAACGGGGCAGGCGCTCCGCAATCGTGCGTTCACCGATGCTTTCGAGCCCGGTTCGACCATGAAGCCCTTTACGGTGGCGCTCGCCCTCGACCAAAAGCGCATTACGCCGGCATCAACGTTTAACACTCAAGGGGGGCGTATTCGCTTCGCCGGGCATACCATTTCAGACGTGAGCCGCTCGACATCCCTCGACGTCACCGGCATTCTGCAGAAATCGAGCAACGTGGGCATGACGTTGATTTCCGAGCGCTTGGCCGCGCGCGACATGTGGAACACGTTCACTGCCTTGGGTTTCGGGCGCGCCCCGGACCTGGGATTCCCTGGAGTGACGCCGGGGCGCCTGCGTCCGTGGGAAGCGTGGCGCCCGATTGAAAAGGCGACCATGTCATATGGCTATGGGTTGTCGATTTCGCTGGTGCAATTGGCGCGCGCTTATACCGCGTTTGCACGCGACGGCGATGTCACCTCGATCACGCTGGTCAAGCGGGATAGTGCCCCCACTACCGTGCCTGTATATACGCCTGAAACCGCGCGTTTGGTGCGCAATATGCTAGAGACCGCCGCCGATTTTGCGCATGCTCGCGTGCCGGGCTATCGCGTGGCTGGAAAGAGTGGTACGGCGCGCAAGCTGGTGAACGGTGTCTATAGCCGGAATCACTTTGTGGCTTCTTTCGTAGGCTTCGCTCCCGCATCGAATCCTCGTATCGTGGTTGCGGTCCGCATCGACGAGCCGGGCGGCGAGTATTACTATGGCGGCCGCGTTGCGGCACCTGCATTCTCAGAGATTATCGGTGGCGCTTTACGTATCCTCGGGGTCGAGCCTGATGCGCCGGTCGATACCATGACGGCCATGGCGGCCATGGCGGGAGACGCGCGATGACGAGCCTATTGCAATGGTTGCGCGCACAGGGTCCCGACGGGGCTCATCTTGCTCTGGATAGTCGTCACTTGGCA
>CAZMVM010000241.1:0-4433 GCA_964569785.1 uncultured Pigmentiphaga sp.
AAAACGACCCTGGCACAGATCAGGGCACCAATTAACGGATAACAAGTTGACGAAAAGCGTGACTAAAAGGGTGATGCTGGCTATAGGGCGTCAACATCATCCCGGGCATGCTAATATTGCATGCAGGAAAGTCTTCAGATAACCAGAAAACCTAAACACTAACACACATTTTCACCAACACACAATTTGCCGCCACCATGACCTTGCTGACCGCCTTTCAAACTGCCATTGGCGCCGCTCACGTTCTCACTGGGGACGACGCGCTTCCCTACCTCACTGACTGGCGCGGCCGCTATACCGGCAAGGCGCTGGCAGTCGTGCGCCCGGGCACGACTGAAGAGGTTGCCAATATCGTCCGTCTGTGCGCCGAGCACCGTACGCCCATCGTGCCCCAAGGCGGTAATACCGGCCTCGTTGCAGGAGCCACTCCTGATAACACCGGTGAAGCTGTGCTGCTCGTCACCACGCGTCTCAATCGCATTCGCGAGATTGATACCGACAATGACACGATTACCGTGGAAGCGGGGTGCATTCTTCAGAGTGTGCAAGAAGCGGCAGCCGCCAAAGATCGACTTTTTCCCCTCTCGTTGGCGGCGGAAGGCAGTTGCACGATTGGAGGCAACCTTGCCACCAATGCAGGAGGCACCCAGGTTCTGCGTTACGGCAATACGCGCGACCTCACGCTCGGGCTTGAAGTTGTTACCCCGCAAGGCGAGATCTGGAACGGCTTGCGGGGCTTGCGCAAGGACAATACCGGATACGATTTGCGTAACCTGTACATAGGTAGCGAAGGAACGTTGGGCATCATCACCGCCGCTACCTTAAAGCTATACCCGATGCCCGTCGCACAATGCACCGCCTTGCTCGCGCTGCAGTCAGTGGCCGACGCGGTTGCTTTTCTGTCACGCGCGCGCGCCGGGTTTGGTGCTTCTTTGACTGGCTTCGAGCTGATGTCTAGTGCGTGTCTTGGGCTGGTGCTCAAACATTATCCCCAGCAGCGCTTGCCCTTCGATGGTCCGGCTGGCCAGTACCCTTGGTACGCCCTGCTCGAGCTTTCCGACAACGAAAGTGAAGAACATGCACGCGAGCGTTTCGAAGCAGTGCTTAGCGCTGCCATTGAAGACAACCTGGTCGTCGACGCCGCTATCGCAGAGAATATCGCCCAAAGCAAGGCCATGTGGCATTTGCGCGAAAGCATTCCGCTGGCTCAAGCGGAAGAAGGAAAGAACATCAAACACGATGTTTCGATCCCCATTTCCCGCATCGCCGAGTTCGTTGAAAAAACTGATCAGCTACTGCAGCAGCACTTCCCCGGTGTACGCAACATTACCTTCGGGCATCTTGGGGACGGCAACTTGCATTACAACGTGCAAGGCCCGGTGGGCGAACCTGAGCCTGAAGTGCTCGCTCGCCAGGACGACATTTACCAGCTCGTGCACGATAGTGTGCACAGCTTCAATGGCTCGATCAGCGCCGAACACGGCATCGGTCAGCTCAAGCGTGACGAGCTGCCACGCTATAAGAGTGCGGTGGAACTGGGTCTGATGCGGCGCATCAAAGACGCCCTCGACCCGCAAGGGATCATGAACCCTGGCAAGACTCTGCAGGATGCAACAACGAACTGATCGTGCGCGACGCGCTTCATTGGCGGATGAAGTCGCCCGGGAGCTACGGCGGCGCGTACTGAGCGGCGAATTCGCGCCCGGTGAGCGTTTACCGACTGGCAATGAACTCGCCGCCGATTTTGGGGTGAGTATGTCAGTCGTGCGGGAGGCAATGGCACGTCTCAAACACGACGGGCTCATCCACAGCATTCAAGGCGCGGGCGCATTTGTGACCGAGCGACCGCAGGCCCGCACTTTCCGTCTGGACGAGATCAGCGGCAAGCGCACTGGCTTGCAGCGTGTATTCGAATTAAGACGGGCGGTCGAGGGTGAAGCTGCACGTCTGGCGGCGATGCGTCGTTCTGATGAACATCTGGCGCAACTACAGGAAGCGCTGGCCGACATGGAAAGCGCTGTGCTGGAGGGAAAAGACGGCGCCCAGGCCGACACGCGGTTTCACTTCGTCGTGGCGGAAGCAACCGGAAACCCGCTCTTCACGGAAATGTATGCCTTTCTCTCGTCGCATATTCAGATGGCGATCGAGACCGCGCGCATTCATTCAGCCCTGCAGGGAACCTGGCGCGAAGCACATACCGAACATCAACAGATTTACGCTGCACTCGTTGCGGGAGACCCCGAAGCGGCGCGCGATGCTATTGTGTCCCACATCAGTGCCGCTGCGCAGCGGCTCGGGGTGTTAAACACCGACACCCGAGAACCTTCCCTAGCGCACGAGCAAGATCTTACGTCCGAATAATCAGTACGAGACTGCCGCGCGCCCCTAAGATCCATCTGACTCGCGCGCTGCTGTAAGGTCAGCCCCCCCTACTCAACGATCCGGCACAGGAGTCGCGCACTGCCGCGGCCAAGCGCTGTAAGCATAGCCGGCCTTGAGAGCGGAGCGATGTCAGCTGCACCCGTTAGCTAGCGCCTACAGCCTTTTAATCAAAGTAGTGTCTAGATAGGGTAGATCAATGAGTTTGGCACAATCTCGCTATCGAACACGCAAATACGCGACTGCAGTTTCAGACCCTCGGGCGTTTTACGAATAACATCGATATACCTCCCAACGTTGAAGACCGTGGAGATTTCGTCCATGCGGGTTCGAAACACAGCGTAGTTAGCTTCGGCTTCTATAGTGTCTTCCGTCACCGAGCGGATGACGGGTATGCCCACGACATGACGCTGGTGATAAATGTCATGATAAATGGTTTCGGTGGCGCCAAAGATTCTGTCCTTAAGCATGCCTTTGCTTTCAAAAGCAATAGTTGCCAAAGGCAAGCCACGCTCGTAGTTTTCTCGAGGCTGAACCTTGTAGATACAATCATCGGTAAAAAATTCGGGCCACTTCTCCCATTCACGGTTATCGAGAACCGCTGCGTAGTCCGTGTATAAGCGCGTGACCGCCAGAAACGTTTCGAAGTCGATCACGATCAGTCCTCCATCACCTTGCGCCAATAGTTATACATGCCTCGAATCAAGGTCTCGGTAACCATGTGGTCTGTGTTCTCGCAACCGCGTCCGCCCAACTCCACTAAGGCCCGGTGCCACGGAACTTGTTGAATGCCACGTTGCGATAGCTCGATAACCTCGCCGTCGTCAGCGGATACAAATCCTGCCGGACCAAACAAATTGGCTTGACGTAGCCGGCGACGCGTCATCTCTGGTGAGTCGTCTGCAAACCCGAAATGCGTCCAGACAAAATCAAAACCGTCCTTCCCGCGAGGGATGATTTGACGCGTAGAAACAGAGTTCACCTGCTGCTGAATGATGACGCTGGGGAAAATGGTCATCATGACCGCCGTCGGCTCGCCCCACCAAGGCTCGTGCACAACGTCGAGAAAGCGATCGTCGTTCAGCTTCAAGTTCTCTTTGAAACTGGAAACTCCTGAGGTAACTTCCTTGTTGGCCCCGCCACTGCCGCGCGTAGAGATCATGGCCGCATGCCGAAAATGTTCGTCCATTTTCAGTTCGGACCGGTTGTCCGCACGCCAAAGGCCAAAGTTGACGAACCAGGTGTGCAACAAACCGGGATGATAAGGATCTTTTATGTTCTCATGCATCAATTTCCAGTTGCCGGGAATGCGTTGGCGGCTATAACCCAGCAGAGTCAGTTCGCGGCCGTCGAAGACCCGGTCGAAGTACTGCAAAATAGTCGGCCCCAGGTAGTCCTCGAACGATTCGACAGACTCGTCAAACGAGGCAAATACGACACCGTGTCGACGAGCCACACGTAAGCGTGTAAGCCCATGTTCTGACATATCAAAATCTGCGGGCATGCCACCGTGTACCGAACCATCGGGTTGCCGTACTCCCCGCCAGAAAGGTACGCCGCGCAGACGTCCATCGAGATCGTAGGTCCACTGATGGTACGGACAGACAAATAGCTTTCGGTTGCCATAACGCTCGCGGACGAACTGCACCCCACGATGAGCGCACACGTTCTCGACAACGTGTATATCACCCGATTTGGTTCGCACCATGAGCACAGAACGCTCACCTATGCTGGTACGCTTGAAGTCACCAGGATTGGGAACTTCTGCCTCCAACCCCACATAGCACCAGTGGTCGCTGTAAAAGAAACGCTCCAGTTCCCGCTGGTAGATCGCCTCGTTCGTATACACCGCATAGGGAATACGGCTTGTGTCACCCATTTCCCACTTGGGAAGCGATAGTTTTTCAGTATCCAGAGACACTTGCTCCTCCTGACTGAACGACATCACTCAAATTAGGATGCGACTATGATGCGCGGTTCCCACTAATAAATAAATAGAATATGCTAAATAATCGTTATCACTAGCAGCAATGGGGCCATGCCGCTTCCGCTCA
>CAZMVM010000242.1:0-4389 GCA_964569785.1 uncultured Pigmentiphaga sp.
TGCCGGCAGATTCGCCAGGTAGTCTGAACCGCCGCGCAGGTAGTCGGCCGGAACGGCGTGATATTGTTGGTTCGAGTCGGGGGTGCGGCCCTTAGTTGATACCACCAAGGCGCCGGATGGCAGGAAGGCGCCCGCGACCCCGATCGCAGAGTTCAACAAACCGCCGGGGTCGTTACGCAAATCCAGAATCAACCCTTTAGGCGCGCCCTGCTTGCCCAGATCGATTAAATGCTGGGCGAGATCCGGCCCGGTTTTCTCCTGGAATTGCGAAATGCGTATATACGCGATGCCGGGCTCGACATACTTGCTACGAACGCTGCGCACCTTGATGATGTCGCGAACGATGCGAACGACGATGGGCTGCGATTCGCCCTCGCGCATAATCGTTAGCACAATGGGGGTTTGCGGCTTTCCGCGCATGAGCTTGACCGCTTCGGACAATGCCATGCCCTGGGTTGGCGTTTCGTCGATCTTGATAATAAGATCGCCAGCTCTCACCCCAGCGCGCGCAGCAGGCGTATCCTCAATGGGAGCGATCACACTGACGAAGCCGTCGCGCGTGCCCACTTCGATGCCCAGCCCACCAAACTCACCCTGGGTGACAGTTTGCATCTCGCGAAATGCATCCGCATCCAGATAGGCCGAGTGCGGGTCGAGATCGGATACCATGCCCGAAATTGCCCCGTGGAGCAGCCGCGAATCGTCGACCTCCTCGACATAGTTGCTTTTGATGATGGCGAACACGCTGGAGAACTGCCGCAGCTCGTCAAGCGGCAGCGGCCCTGGCCGTTGCGCCAAGGCGGTTACACCCAGACTGATCAGCACGCCCGCCAGGACGCCAACCGCTACCAACCCAAAATTTCGGAATTTCATACTGCTCATGTTTTCCCCCGGAGTACGGCGCCTGCGCCTCATCGCACTCGTACCCACTCTAGCGGATCGACCGGATTCCCTCGGTGTCTCACTTCAAAGTATATGCCCGTTTGACTTTGGCCTCCCGACGAGCCCACCGATGCAACGGTTTCGCCGGCAGCCACTGGTTCTCCCACTTGCTTCAGGATGGCTTCATTGTTTGCATACACAGTGAGATAGTCGTTGCCGTGGTCAAGAATAAGCAGATTGCCGAATCCACGCATCCATCCTGAAAACACCACAGCGCCAGGAGCGACAGCACGCACCGGGGACTCTGCCGCTGCACGGATGAAAACCCCGCGCCAAATCCCACCTTCGGGCCGCTGCGCGCCGAAACGTCCAACGATTTCTCCCTGTACAGGAAGGCCAAGCCTGCCTCTAAGAGCTGCAAAGTTAACCCGTGCCGGCTCCGGCTGCAACGTATTTGTAACGGCGGGCTGGGAACCCGGGGTCGGACTCGTGCGCGGTGTGACGCTAGCGACAGGGCCCGATCCATCTTGAGGTCGTCCAAACCCTTGGGTTATGCCGCGCCCATTCTCAGCTTGTACCGATCGCCCTGGATCGGTATGTAGCCTCTCCACACGTGCCACAGTGCCGGGGCGCGTGTCTTGAACACTGCCCGCCATCCCGGCCTCCGACGCCTCTCCAGCAGGGGTGCGCAGCCGAAACCGGGACCGCGTCACGGTGCTTGCGGGCTCTTGGCTACGCGTCTCGGTGGCATCGGGCCCCGCGGAAGCGCGTCCCGGCATACTGCCCGCCTCAACCAACTTGCGGGCTTGCTCTGCCGCTGCCCGTTCCGCGGCATCGCGTGCGGCCGCTGCACGTTCGGCTGCCGCGCGGGCAGCAGCGGCCTCTTCCGCGCGACGCCGCGCCAACTCCTCGGCGCGCCTACGCGCCGCAGCCTGCTCCGCAAGCACGCGATTGATTTCAGCAATCAACCGAGTAAGACGCGCCTCGTCATCCTCCAGGCGCTCCGCTTCTCGCCGCTGAGTTGCCAGCCGATCGCCAATCTGTTCGAGCACTCGTTGCCGTTCTGCAACCTGACGCAAGCGCTCTGTGCGTTGGGCTGCCTGCTCCTGAGCCAGCTTTTCTAATTCATTACGACGGGCGGCAGCGTCTTGTCGCAGCTGTTGCAGACGTTGTCGCTGTGCCCGTAACTCCTGTACGGCTTCGGCGCGTGCACGCGAGATATAACCCAAATAGCTCAGGTTGCGCCCCGTCTCTTGCGGGTCGTCTCCCGATAACAAGGCACTCCACGGAGTTACAGCCCCGCTCATGTACTGACGTCGCACAAGCTCGGCCAGATCGTCCTGCCGGCGTTGCAGGTCGGCGTCGAGCTGTGCAATTTGTTGTTCGAGCTTGCTCAGGTCTGCGGCCGCCTCATCGCGCCGTGCTTCGAGCTCCGACAATTTACGGGTGATATCGGAAATGGCCTGTTCAGACTCCTTAAGCGCATCCGCCGCTGCGGCTCGCGCCTTCTCTGATTCGGCAATCTCTTTCCGCAGACGTTCGATACGTTCCACCAGCGCCTGCCGTTGCTCTTCCGCATCTACCCGTGCAGAAGGGTCGGACGACACTGCCGCCGCCAGGACGCCCTGGCTGGCCACGGCCATTAGCGCCAGTGCACATGCTGTTGCCAGCACGCGCCTGGCTGGAATGAGTCGCCGCGGAACCGAGACTCGCATTAGTCTGGCATGAGTTGATTTCAGTTGGCGCTCGCCTTGCCTTGCGCCGCTACGGCAGACATCGCCGCCGCAATAGCCTCTGGATCGCCTAGGTAATAGTGCCGGATCGGCTTTAAGTCTTCATCGAGCTCGTACACCAATGGCTGACCCGTGGGGATATTGAGTTTGACGATGTCATCATCCGACATGTTGTCCAGATGGCGAATGAGGGCACGGAGGCTATTGCCGTGCGCCACGATCAGCGGTCGCTTGCCCGCGCGGATCGCAGGAGCGATCGCCTCATTCCAGTAAGGCACAACGCGCTCGACGGTATCTGCCAAACATTCGGTGCGCGGCAAAACTGCAGGGTCAAGCCCTGCATAGCGCTGATCAAAACGGGGGTGCCGGGGATCGTCTTCATCAAGAGGATCCGGCGCCACGGCGTAGGCGCGGCGCCAAATCAGCACCTGCTCATCGCCGAACTTGGCGGCAGTTTCCGCTTTATTCAAGCCCTGCAATGCACCGTAGTGGCGCTCGTTCAGTCGCCAGTCGGGGTGTATCGGAAGGTACATGCGATCGAGTTCATCGAGCACAATCCACAGTGTGCGAATGGCGCGCTTGAGTACCGAAGTAAAGGTGATGTCGAAATCGTAACCTTCTTGCTTGAGCAGTTGTCCCGCTTGGCGCGCCTGTTCGCGACCGGCTTCGGTAAGGTCAACGTCGGTCCACCCGGTAAAGCGGTTTTCTAAGTTCCACTGGCTCTCGCCGTGGCGCATCAGGACAAGTTTGTACATGACAATAAGATTGAAGTTAGACGAGTATCAACGCGGGTCAACGTGTCATTCTATAATTGTTGATTGTCCTTTGCTTGCCTACCGTACCGGAAGCTTCGCGTGAGTTTCATTCTCGATAACATTTTCATCATTCTAGTGGCGCTTATTTCGGGCGCGATGCTTGCCTGGCCCTCCCTGAGCCGCACCCGGGGAACCAAGGGCATCGATGTCACCGCCGCCACGCAGATCGTCAACCAGCAGCACGGTGTCTTTGTCGACATCCGCTCGCCCGAAGAATACAACCAGGGTCATATTGCGCAGGCACGCAATCTGCCCATCGACCAAATCGAAGCGCGCGCGCAGACCCTACCCAAGAACAAGCCCCTCATCGTCGTCTGTGCCAACGGCCGTCAGGCTGGCCGGGCAGTCGCTCAGTTGCAGTCGAAGGGGTTCGAAAACGTAGTGGCGCTCCAGGGAGGCCTGGCGGCCTGGCAAGAAGCGGGCATGCCAGTCACCACCCGCCCGGCACGCCGCTCTTAATTCGAATCAGTCCATCTGCTGCACCTGCAGCTACACTGTTGTGAAGATACCTGGCCGTGCCGCCAGGCAAGTCCTTACCGGCGATCAGCGGGTCGCATTTTTCAAGAGCCGAACATGTCCGAAGTAAACAACGCAACCAGCCAGCAACAGAACACCCCCGTTTTTCAATTGCAGCGGGTGTATCTCAAAGACTTGTCGCTTGAGCTACCCAATGCGCCACGCATTTTTCTCGAGACCGATACGCCCGAAGTAGATGTCTCTCTCAACCTTAGCGCTGAGCGCGTGGCTGAAACGATCTTCGAAGTGGTGGTTACTGGCACGGTCACCACTAAGGTGAAAGACCAGGTGTTGTACCTCGTCGAGGGTAAGCAGGCCGGTATTTTCGAAATCGCCAATGTCCCCATGGAGCAGCTCGATCCCTTGCTCGGTATCGTGTGCCCTAACATGATTTATCCATATCTGCGCTCGAATATCGCCGACGCCATCACCCGCTCCTCCTT
>CAZMVM010000243.1:0-4349 GCA_964569785.1 uncultured Pigmentiphaga sp.
TTTAACTGCGCCGATCATGAAGCGCCGTCCGTTGGGGCTTTCCTTGCAGGTCGAAGAGGCCGACCCCGTGCTAAACCTGAAAGCCAACAACTATCGCGATTATCTCGCTCAACGTAAAAGCGCCGCCAGCGAGTAAACACAGCTCAAGCGAGCTGGGTGCCTGTGCCCCAGCGCCAACCCCTCGAATCAGCTCTTCTCTCGATACCCGTCGAGACTCACTTTGGAGACGACATGCCCACAATTGTCGACTACGCTACCCTTGCGCACCCCCCACAAAGCGTAGGCCCCCGTACGGTTCTTGGCCTATTGCTGAATTACCGGCAATCACTCGAAGCCTTGGGCGAGGCGGTCAACCAGCCCCCCTATAAGGCTGCGCCGAAAGCCCCCGTGCTGTATATCAAGCCTGCCAATACTTACGCCCGCGACGGGCAAACCATCTATCTTCCCGAGGATGTTTCCGAGGTCGTCATTGGCGCGTGTCTTGCCGTTGAGTTCGCGCAGACCGCTACCAAGGTTGATGAGGAAAGTGCTTTGGATGTGATCGCAGGGTATCGCGTGGTGGCCGATCTTTACGTCCCCCACGACGTTTTTTATCGCCCGCCGATGAAACAGAAGTGCCGGGACGGTTTTTGTCCGATTGGTGACCTCACCCCCAAGGGTGAGGTTGCCGACCCCGATAGCCTCACCATTACGGTGACGCTCGATGGGGAGCAGGTCCAAACGGCAACCACGCGCGATTTGATTCGCTCTACGCGCCGCGCAATTGCCGATGTCACCGAGTTCATGACGCTACAGCCGGGAGATCTCCTGCTGCTCGGCGTGCCTGCACAAGCGCCCGTGGCTCAGGCTGGCCAACACTATCGCATTGACATTGAACAGGTCGGCAGCCTGTCGAACGCACTTGCGCGTACATCAGCGTGATCCCCCACCCCTGGCACTTCGCTCCCTTCTTTCGGAAATCCTATGAAACACGCACGTGTCATCTTTGAAGGAAATACCTATCTGGCGACTGATGCAGGCGAGAATCGTCTGCAGCTTAGCGACGGGCGCATCGTGGGCGAAACCGATGTCACCTGGCTACCGCCTATCGAGCCCCGCACGACATTCACCCTGGCAATCAACTACGCTGACCATGCCAAAGAGCTCTCTTTCAAAGCCCCTGAAGAGCCGCTCGGATTTCTTAAGGCTGCCAATACGTTCATTGGTCACCGCAGCCACACCGTTCGCCCGGCCGACGTGACCTTCATGCATTACGAGTGTGAACTGGCGGTCGTGATTGGCGCCGAAGCGCGCAACGTCAAGGAAGAGAATGCCTACGACTATGTGGCCGGCTATACCGTCGCCAACGATTACGCGCTGCGTGATTACCTGGAAAACTGGTATCGTCCCAACTTGCGCGTAAAAAGCCGGGACACTTGCACGCCGTTGGGCCCCTGGTTTGTCGACCGCGACGATGTCCCCGACCCAATGAATCTGGAACTACGAACCTTTGTGAACGGACAACAAACGCAAAGCGGCAATACCCGTGACATGGTGTTTGGTATTCCCCAGCTGATCGCCTACTTTAGTAGTTTCATGACATTGCAACCGGGCGACTTGATTCTTACCGGCACGCCGGATGGCATTGTCGACACCCAGCCAGGCGACGAAGTGATTACCGAGATCGACGGTATCGGGCGTCTGATCAATACGATTGTCGCGGAATAAAACGCGCCGCGTTTCACCGGTGTTCGGGGCACTTCTTGACCCACTCATGAGAACCGAACATCAAGTGGCGACACCGGCGGCTGACCACGATGGCTACAACTTCATCGAGCCAGGCCGCCTGCTCAACCCTTAGATAATCCCAAGAACACTTATGCTTTCCGAAGATATTGTCCAGACCATTGCCCGTCGCCTTCACGAGGCCGAACGCACGCGCAAGCAAATTCGCCAAGTCTCACTGGACTATCCCGACATCACCATCGAGGATGCCTACGCCATTCAACGTGCGTGGGTCGACCTGAAGTTAGCCGAAGGCCGAGTGATCAAAGGCCACAAAATTGGCCTCACTTCGCGGGCCATGCAGCAGTCGTCCAACATCGATGAGCCCGACTACGGTACCTTGCTCGACGACATGTTCTTTCAGGATGGCGGCGAAATTCCCACCGAGCGCTTTATCGTTCCCCGTGTCGAGGTCGAACTGGCCTTCATCTTGGGCAAACCGCTCAAAGGCCCCGGTATCACGCTTTTCGACGTGTATAACGCCGTCGAGTATGTCACGCCCGCCCTGGAAATTATCGATGCTCGTTCGCAGTCGATCGACCCGGACACCAAGCGGCCGCGCAAGGTGTTTGACACGATTGCCGATAACGCGGCCAATGCTGGGGTCGTCCTGGGAGGACGTCCTGCACGTATCGGTGATTTCGACTGGCGTTGGGTCAGTGCCATCATGTCGCGCAATGCAGTCATAGAAGAAACCGGTGTCGCGGCCGGCGTCCTCAACCACCCGGTCAATGGGGTGGTCTGGCTGGCGAACAAACTGGCTCCTTACGATGTTACGTTGGAAGCGGGACAAGTAATTTTGGGTGGTTCATTTACCCGGCCCGTTCCGGCTCGCGTGGGCGATACATTCCACGTCGACTACGGACCGCTCGGCGCCATCAGCTGTCATTTCGTTTAACCGCGAACCCGCAGGATACGCGCGCCTATTGCGCGACCGATATATCTTCTGAAACGCACTAGCTCTCGCTTATGGACCAACTCACCAACCCCTTTAAAGCCGCCCTTCTCAAGCAAGAGCGGCAGATCGGCCTTTGGATGGTGCTAGCTAACCCTTATACGGCGGAAATCTGCGCCGGCGCCGGATTCGACTGGCTGCTGATTGACGGCGAGCACTCACCTAACTCGATACCCTTGATCCTGCAGCAATTGCAAGCCGTGGCTCCCTACCCGGTCGCGCCCGTCGTGCGCGTCCCCTGGAATGACACGGTATTGATCAAACAAATCCTAGACCTCGGCGCCCAGAACTTGCTGGTGCCGATGGTGCAAAATGCAGAGGAAGCCGCCCGCGCCGTCGCCGCCACGCGCTATCCACCCGCGGGCGTGCGTGGCATCGGCAGTGCCGGAGCGCGCGCTTCTCGCTGGAACCGTATACCCAACTATTTGCATCGCGCCGATGAAGAAATTTGCGTGATGGTGCAAGTAGAAACTCCGGAAGCGCTCAACAACCTGGAAGCGATCGCCGCAGTAGAAGGTGTAGACGGAATTTTTATCGGGCCGGCCGACTTGAGCGCTGCAATGGGGCATATTGGCAATCCAGGACACCCGGACGTTCAAGCCGCCATCGACGATGCGATTACCCGCATCCTCAAGGCTGGCAAGTCTCCCGGTATCCTGCATTCCGACCCTAAGCTCTGTCAGCACTGGATCGACCTGGGCGCCGTCTTTGTAGCTGTCGGGCTCGACGGCTCACTGCTGGCGCGCGGCGCAGAAAAGCTGGCGTCGGCCTTCAAGGAAGTTCAAGTGCATCAAAGCAAAGGCCCGTATTAGGGGCCATCGCTCGCTGCCGCGTCCTGCCACTCACGGTAAAGCATGCCTTGCTTCTAGCCGTTGAGGGGCAGTGATCACGCTGCAGATTCGATTTAGCTCCAGTTGCGCGAGGAGGCTTGGCGCTGTAGCGTTCACTCACGGCTGCCCTCGCCGGAGCCTGATCGAAAGCAAAATTGCTGTGCGTACTTTCAACCCACGGCTTTTGCCGTGTCCGCAGTAGTCTAGGAATCACTCGCAAAACGGAGGGGCCGTCCCCTTGCCTGTGAGAGTTTGTCTAGCCCTTCCCAGTCGCCCCGTGCTACGTTAGATGCTGTTGTTCATCGCCACCTGACTGGAGGATTCTTCACGATGCCCAAGCAGACCAAGCGTAGTCATCAGCAAGCGCCAATCGAGCTCTATACCTGGCCAACGCCAAATGGCCAAAAGGTGCACATCATGCTCGAAGAGCTGGGGCTTCCCTATAACGTGCACGCGATCAACATTGGAGCGGGCGACCAGTTCAAGCCTGATTTTCTGAAGATCAGTCCTAACAACAAGATTCCAGCCATCGTCGACCCTCATGGGCCCGACGGCAAACCTTATAGCGTGTTTGAATCAGGTGCGATCCTGGTGTACCTGGCGGGCAAAACCGACCGCTTGATGGGCAGCAGTACGGCAGAGAAGTATAGGGTGCTGCAATGGCTTATGTTCCAAATGGGGGGAGTCGGCCCCATGCTTGGACAAAACCACCACTTTCGTGTCTATGCACCTGAACCACTCCCTTACGCGATCGAGCGCTACACGAACGAGGCGCGGCGACTCTACGGTGTTGTTGACCG
>CAZMVM010000244.1:0-4309 GCA_964569785.1 uncultured Pigmentiphaga sp.
ATGGATGTCGTTGAAAAATGTCATACCCTACCCCTACCCCTACCCCTTGAATATCGGGTTGATGAACGGTTCCGAACGCATCGGTCCAGATGTCACTCATCCGACGCGTCCATCAAGGCAATGGCTGCCTGCCACTCCGAGAGAGCCAAGGCCGGGTCGTCGGTAACGATCACGATTTGACCGACGAGCCTTTCTTCTTCGCCTGCCGCGTCGATAATGAGCCACATCGAATTGTGAGGGTCCGATGCTTTTTGAGCGACGAGAGTCATGCTGAGACCCCCCCCATAAATATCGCAGAAACGCCGATTGTCTGCCCGCTCCGATTTGACACGTACACTCCTTGGGGTTCAGGAGCAGGCGAAATTGTGACCTTGCCGTCAGCCCCTCCACCCGGAGAAAGAGCCCCGGTAGATGTCTCAAATGGATCGGTAATCCCCTGATCAACCGTTACCTTGCGGCAGAACATCGTTGCGAGCGTGCGAAATGAAAAAGTGCCTGTGCAGCGAAAGGCACTCCCGGAAGTGCCGGCGATCATCAAATCCATGCGGCCTTGCGTTTTTTCAAAGGGGAGGAAAAGCACATTATCATCCGCGACCATTACTTGAGGAACATTGATGATTCCCGATGTCAGAGAGACAGCGGCGAATGTTGGTGTGGCCCCGGTATGAACATCTTGTGGCAGCGAGAGAGTCGGATTGCCGCTTACGCCATCGCCATTGGTAACTATCACCTGATTGGCAGTGCCGGTCAGCGTCCGCGCGGCGGATTCGCCATTCGCGCCGGTTCGGGCTGCGATACCATTCGAGCCCGGATCATTGAGCTTGCCGCTCAGCACCGCCCCGATAGCATTGTTTAGGCGGCGAAATGCCTCCCCAATTATCGCCCACGGATTCATATCTCCGCGCTGCGGAATAGGAGCATCAGCCGGTGCGCCGGTGTAGTCGCGGGTGATCTGATACGGCACATCTATGAGCGTTGCGCCTGCCCAAGGCGCAGTGAGCGTGATTTCCTCCGCCCCAACAACGGCCTGGATCGTCATCGAAAAGTCAATCGGCGGATCGGTTACTACAGCAAGCGTTTCGCCACCCTCAAGATCAGCGACATCCCAATCCGTTCCGTCGCCCGTTACGGTCGCACTCCCATTGGTGAGGGTGATGGTGCCTCTGTTCCATGTCGTCGTTGCCATGAGCTAGACCTCCACCGCGTTCCAAGCTTCCACGATGTCGAGGGCGCGAAGTTTCTCCGCGTCATCCTCGTTTCGGACCATCCGCTTCACCGCCCATGCCCGGCGCTGCGCATCATGGTTCCGGCCCTGCATGGCCTTGTCCAGCACCAGCACATCATCATCGGTGAAGTCGATCTCAGTGTTATCGCGGAGTCGCCACATGCCACCATGCGGGCTTTTCTCCCCGGCACGGATGCGAAGCGCGAAGGCTTGCACCGTTGCTTGCGCCCGCGCATCGGCATCAAACTCATGGCCATTGATTGTCAGGGGCTGTTGCGCCGCATGGGCGTGAATCTTGGTGAGTTGCGCCAGCAGCGGCCCGCGAAGCTCGGCCAGCGTCTCGCTACGCTTTCTGATCGTTTTTGCCTCGCGATCATAGACAAGCAGCGCATGGCTCACAGATAGCTTCTGCCACGGCAGGACAACCGCTTCCTGCCCTGCCTTTTCCATCGCGGCGACGGTGCTCTCGACCTGTGCCTCCGAGACAAAGGCTGCCCCGATGATCTGACCATCGGATGCAATGTTGAGAATGGTATGCGTCATTCCTACTCCGTAGACTGATAGAAGACGGTGATGCCGAACGTCTGGGCTGCGTCGTTGTAGATGTTTCGGATGGTGAGACGGTCGGAGAAGACGTTGGTTACGTAACCTGCAACCTGCGTGAATGTTGGGCCGGGGAATATCGCGGCGAAGCCAGCCAGGCCGGAGTAGATGCCGAACGCATCCACTTCCGGCCCTGCCGTCGCTGTCACGAGTACAAATGGAATATATCCAAAGTCACTCGGAAACATGAATGTGCCGGTGTTCCCAGCCGTTACCGTCATGCTGCCCTCAATTGCCACTCCCATGATTGGGGCATCTGTCGAGAACAGCGTTTCGAGTGGCTTGGCGTCGAAGACATTCACGCCGCTGCGTGAAATCTTCGCGCCGAAATCACCGTCATGCAGGCCCATATAGGCAATGGGATTCTTTGCCATCAGACCAATGCCTTGCTCCAGATTTGGTAATTGATAACCCGGCTCGCGCCACTCGTATTGCGGAACACGATTGAGTCCTCATCCACCTCGGCCCAGACAAAGCCAAAGTTTGGAAACATCGCCGGGATCGTGGCCATTGCCGGTGATCCCGAAACCACCTGAAACGAAACGAATGGCACGCCGCCCACATCAATGGGCACGGTTTGCGAACCACTATTTGCAACCGTCACGCTGCCTGTTGCAATACAATTGATGCACTCAAGAGCCGATGAGAACAGCATCTGATTTGCCGTTGCTGTCAACACATCGACAGTGGGCTGAGAACACTCAAGGACGATGGTGCCGCCCTTCATTCCGAAGCGCGTACGGGCCAGTTTCGCCATCGCGTTACGCTCCGATCACAGGCACCTTGAAGACGATATAGGGGAACACATGCGGTGTCGGCGCGGTGGCGGCCACAGCCATCAGGAACCTGTCGTTGCGGATGTCGATCGGCCAGTACGCCGACGCGGGACCGGAAATCGACGGTTCCCAGGCAATGACGGCATGCTCGCCGGTGAAGAGAAGATCGTCGTCCAGTCGAAATGCAAGAACATGAGGCACGAACGGAAGCGCAGGAAACATGACATATCCGCTTCCATCCGTAGTCCCTGCCTGATGCACGATGCCGGTTCTCGCCCAATCGGAATCGAAGATCATGTTGGCAGGGTCATCTTCAGTCAGAGCATTGAAGCCTGTCTTCGAGACGCGCCACCTGCCTGCCTCAAGAACGATACGAGGGTTTTTCGCCATCAAGCATCCTCGTAGAAAATAAGCGCCTGCTCTCCACTCGCTCCGTTTATCTCGATATTCTCATCTTCACCAACATAAATGCGGTCCGCGATGATGCTATCGGCTTTCAGTTTTTCCGCGCCAATTTCCTTGATATTCGCATCCTCAACCACAAGAGAGCCGATCTGCGCGGTGTATTGAATGTACGCAGTGTCAGCCCGCAATGCTCCTGCAAGCAAAGTGCCGGTGATAATCCGGTTGCCATCAAAGAGCGGTCCGCCATCACCTCGTACGATATCAGTGCCGCCGCGATATACCGCAAGCGATGCACGATCCACACCCGCGAAATCGTCAATGTCCGATCCACTGGAAAGCGTGCCGTCGCCATCCACATACCAGATGTAAAGCTCACCAGAGGTCCACCCCGCGCTGCCCGATGCAATCGCATACTGAGCAGACCCGACAGAAGTTTTCACAATTGCCGTGCCCGCATCCCACTCCACACCATCGCCAGTAATGTTAGGCCGAATATCGAGGCCAAGGAATGAGAAGTGCGGCGCGTCAACCGCTTCGAGATAGCTTGAAGTCGTGACCTGAATTTCTTGCGAGAGATTCAGCAGAGGAACATCTGTCGGATCATATTCGCCGATGAAAGCGTCGTAACATGCCACTCTGACATAGTAGGTTGTGTCTGCCTCAAGCTCTCGCGTGATGAAGTTCCCGCGACCGACAAAGAGCGGCGTAACAGTCGCAGGATCAAATGCCGGAGCCGTTGAGGCCCATACAATGGTGCCTTCAAAGTCCGGGTCATCTGGCGCGGTGAAGCTGACGCGCAACTCTTTGACCAAGGTCCGCACATTCAGATCAACCGGGACTGCCGGTGCCGGGTTCTCGACCTCGAGCGTCATGGGCAGTGAAAATTCTTCCGCATCTCCATATCGGCTAATCTGCATCACGGTGATCGAGAAACGCCGCTGTGCGGATTTCAAACCAAGCAATTTCGAGTCACGATAATTCATCTCGAACGTGTACTCGAAGCGTGTGTCCACAAGCGTAACGGCACGGAGAAGTAGCCCGTTCGGATATCCGGGTTTTGCCTCCGTCCTTATCTCGACACGGTACCCGGCGAAATAGGGGTCCTGCTGGTCAACGTCCGCGCCGAGCGGATTGTCCAGACCAATCGCGCCGGGCCTTCCCTGACGCCATTGAAATATTGCATCGCGCCCCGTGAATGTCCCGTTCGGGCCGCCGCCAACAAGCTCAAGGCCTGTTACGCGCGGCGTTGCGGGCGGAACTCCAACTGCCCATTCATAACCCTCCGACGAGGGTGATTCCG
>CAZMVM010000245.1:0-4304 GCA_964569785.1 uncultured Pigmentiphaga sp.
ACCTGGGTCTTACCCGTACCTGGCGGACCGATGATGATGGCCACATCCGGCGTATTGAGGGCGACATCCAGCGCCAGCGCCTGTTTCTCGGTTGGCTTGCCTCCTTTGAAGGTCTCCCGGGCATAAGGGGTCAGCCCCTTGATGGGGCGGCGCCTGACCACCGGTACAGCCGCGCCCTCCAGAAGCCACTTCAACTGCGGCAATCGCTTGCCCGAGTCAATCGAGCGCTTGGCCGCGAGACGGCGCTTGCCCACGGTGCGATGACCCGCCAAGGAGAGGTACAACCAGCCTTCAGCCTGTTTCGGAACACGCTGGTTTGGCGCCGGTTTAAACACCACGCAGTCCTGCTCGAAACGGATGGTGCCACGCGGTAGTTTCGCAGCCGCCGAGGCTTCGTCAGCGGCCAGTTCTTCAGTCCAGTCCGGACGCTCAGTCCCTAGGTCGACCTGGGTATGGGCAGGCAATTCCAGGTCGCGCCAACGCTCCCGGAACTCGCGATAGTCCTCCAGCGATTTTGGTGTCAGGAGCCATACGTTCTCACGCCCACGTTCCACGCCCTCCCACCGCACGAAGCGCAATGAACGCAGGGTTTCGGCTACCTTCAGCGCACCCTGCCACTCCTTGTCGTTGTAAAGATTCCACAAATCCAGATAACTGGCCTTGCCCCGAAGTGCGGAATCCAACAACGCCTGCTGGCTGGCACTGTTGAGAATCGCGGCAACAGAGGCATCACGAAACTCGAACTGGCCGATCAGCAGGGAAAATGCGCCATCACGGCGAGTGTGACGGACAATGCGCTTGACCCGCAGCGAACGATCCTGGCCCTGTTCCACATCTGCACGCCAGCCCTTGCCCAGCAGTTGAAAGCCTCCCGTGGTTCCGCTGTTGCTAAAACGCGCAACGGTGAGCCAGTCACCCTCGGCAAGCCCGCGCACCAGAAAATGCTCCGCGAACCAATGACAGGCCAGATCAATGCTCTTGTCGGCTATTTCATGCTTGCCGTAGAGGTCATCGGCAACCAGCTCGTCGACTCCCAGTTCAAGCGCCATGGAGGACACTTCAACCGGCGCGCAGTACTGCACCAGCAACTTGCCCCCCAGCTTGTTGGTCAGCAGCCAACGGACCTGATCGCGAAGTACCAGGCGGCTGAACAGACCATGATCCGCCGGAGTACAGCTGACTCTGATGCGCACATCGCCTTGAACCGCCAGCCACTCGTCCTGATAGCCCTGGAGAAAGATCGCCTGGCCGGCCTGAAAACCGTCGATAGGCTCATCCGTGGAGAGTGCGAGCACATCCTCGGACAGCAGGGGAAAGTCTTTAAGTTCCATATGCCATCACCACCTGAACTGCCAGACGACATAGGACTTCCCCAACCCCGCAGTTTTCTCGCTGGACGTTTCCGGCTCCCCAACATGTATCAGATATGGCTCCGCATACTGTCCACGTAGACTTTCCTTGAGCCCCTGGTAGCGCTCCAACGGTTTGATCAACGCCCCTCGCTGCAAATACAGCTTGCCCTCCGGCAACGGGTGGATACCAAGCCCCTGTTCCGAATACTCGATACGGATATGGTCGGCAGGCCAGCGGTCATAGCTGAAAGTCGGCAGCAGACGCTTGAGCTCCAAATTGTCCCCCGGTTGCAGGCAGACCTTGCGTCCGGTGGCGATCATTTTTGCCGGTTCGTCAGTCCGACCCTCCCCTTCCGCGGGCAGGGCGATGAATTCCTCGAATAGCACCAAGCGGCTATCCGCCGGCGCGTCGCAGAAAAAGCAGGCCGTTTCGTCGCTTGGATCGAGCTCCGCAGGCAGCAACGTACTGCCACCACAGCTCGTGCAGCTGTACAGACGCTCATCAACTTCCACGAACGCCTCTAGCCATTCCGCCATGCTCGGACGTTCGCTGGCGTTATGGCGGCCCTGTTCGAAACAGCGTGTGAAGAGTGCCGGCAACTTACTGTGCTCAATCAATTGGATAGGCAGGTTGGCAAAACAGGCATTGGCGTCATCCTGCGAGTCATAAATCCAGGGATGCTCACCGCGCAGCGCGGCCTCTTCTTCCTCGGGCTCACCACCGCTAACCAGTTCGCCTTTGAAGGGATGGTTATGGGTCAGCAGCTGATAAGCGATGACGGCAAAACTCCAACTGTCCGTCAGGCTGGAGAGCAACGCATCACCCCGCACCACTTCAGGCGCGCCGTAATCCGCAGTGTGCAGAGTCAAGCCGCTATGTGCTTCCAAACTGATGTTGTCGCAGTCGATCAACCAGGTTTCCGCATGAGCCGGGTCATCCGATACGAAGATGTTGCTCGGAGACAAATCGCCATACAGCATGCCGCGTGCATGCAATTGGTTTAGCGTTCTGGCCAGTTGGCTCAGAATCCGAATACGCCGACGCAACCCGCCTTGCTGCAAATAATCCCCTGCGGATTCTTCCCCAGCGTCGATGAAGCTGTCGAAAAGGCTCTGCAGGGGAACCAGGCCATCCATAAGCTCCATGACATACGCGCAACGCGGTTCAGCGATCAGCGCCAGTGGCCTGGCCAACTTCAGATCGCTCAGATCCTGGCGAATCAACCAGGCAATATGGCGGCGCCAGCGCAAGCGTGCCTGCTCATCCTGGCTGGTATAGCCCTTGACCAGAACCTGGGGAAACTGGGTGCGGTAGACAATCCCCTGCCCTCCACGACTCATCTCCTCTCGGAGCTCATAAGTCGAGCCCCTGGTATCCAAAACCACGCGCCTGGTAGGCGTCTTAGTTGTCGAGGTCATGCAGATCAATCCATTGTAAAAATGCCAGCGATGGTCTTGTCATCGCCATGACGCGGGGTGGTCCAAGCGAGCAGCTCTCGGGTCAGCCACTGACGCATACGGCGCTTACTGCAGCGCAACTGGCGCTGGTATATGGCATCGAAAAACGACTCCAGCTGCTCCGGAATCAGGTCATCCGATATACCGTCCGTCATCAGCAACACGCCGTCACCCGGCCTGCTCAGCGCGATCCCTGTGCTCTGCCACTGAGTCGTGCTGGCATGAGCTACCGTTGCCGTCTGGTTGCCGAAGCCTTCCCGTTGAGCGGTAATCACCCTGAACTCGCCATGACTTCTCAGCAGCAGCAGCCCGTCGCCAACCTGACCGGCCACACCATGGCAGCGTGCATCCACCCAGGCCCAGAGGCTGGTGGTTTCATAGCCCCGATAGTGCTCTCCGAAGTGAGCAAGCCAGGCATCGCGCAAGACAGGGCCGACCCGCTCGTGCGATACATCGTTGCCCTTCCGGGCCTGCTGCCGAAGCAATTGCACGGCTCGCTTCGAGCCAATGTGGCTGAGCGCACGGCTTCCCAAACCATCCGCCACGGCGATGCAGCAGCCGCCACGCAGACCGCTGACAGACAACGCATCCTGGTTGGGCAGGCCGTCCTGTTGATGGGCAGGGCCCCGGACCGAAGCCCCTGCCGCCAACAGGCGCATCAGAACTCCCAGTCCTGCTCGTCCTCGCTGGGTATCTGCAAGGGAGCAGATTGATTGGGCGTGGCCGACTGGCTGCGCGCACTGACACTCATGGTGACTGCACGGAAGAAGCGGTGAATGTCGCTGGCGTTCTCGGCACGGAACAGTGGCGCTTCCGGATCGTTGGCAAAATCACTGAGCATGGCCTCATCTGCATCAGCGCCGATGGCCATGGCAAAACGCGTGGCCTTCGAGGAGCGTTCGCCACTGGCCAGGCGAGTAAACGGGCCCTGCCACTCGTCGTTGGGATACCCATCGGACACCAGCACAATCACCGGCTTGTAAGCACGGGACGGAATGCAGTCCTTGTCTTCGATCATCTGACTGGCCAGTGTCAAAGCACCACCCAGCGGGGTCATCCCTTCGGCCACCAGCGGCTTGCACCCTTGCAGCTGGTGAGCCGGGGTCAGCGGCAGGTTCACCTCCGCCTGGTTGCCGCCAAAGGTGATCACGGCGACCTGGATCTCTGCCCGCAAACGACTTTCCGCAGCGAAGCTGATGATCATGTCTTTGAGCCCCTTGTTCAGGGCCTCGATCTTGCCGTCAACCGACATGCTTCCGCTGGTATCGGCCAGCACGATGATCGGCAGCGGGCGAGCGGTTTGGACTTGGAATTTTTTCAGTTCTGACATTTCATACTTCCTTGGTAGCTAAGTGTTCTGTCCCTAAGCGCATTCCGTGCCAACTCATATTTTCATTTAAAAACAACAGGTTATGAGAGCGCCCGAACTAAAGCGACCTGGCGAACGAGTAACACTTCTTATCTTTTGGTAAGCTTTATCTTGGTGCCGAACAA
>CAZMVM010000246.1:0-4252 GCA_964569785.1 uncultured Pigmentiphaga sp.
CCATGGGTCTATTCTATCCACATTTAGACGGGGAAAAAGCAAAATTCTGCTGTCCTCCGGCCTACGACCCAAACCTGTGTGACTACTGGATCAACAACTACGATTTTGCGGCGACAGCAGTGCTTTTCAACCCCTGGTTGCAATTAAGACACTACTGTATGAAAATACAGCATATTTTGCCATTCTGGCCAAAATTAATTAACTCTCTGGCCACATAATGACTGCCCATTCTTCGCGCCGGCTTACTCCTCGTCAGCAGGAAATTCTCGACCTCATCCGAGTCACCATTGAACAATCGGGTATTCCACCCACCCGCGCCGAAATTGCGCGCGCCCTGGGTTTCCGTTCCACCAACGCTGCCGAGGATCACCTACGGGCACTGGCTCGCAAGGGCGCTATCGAGTTGTCCTCGGGTACCTCGCGCGGCATACGCCTGCTTCAGTCTCAGTCGCAAGCCGGAAGCGCTTCAGTGCCTCCCCGCTTTGCGGCCAACGGTTCTAGCCGCTCAAGCTCAACCATTGCCTCATCGGCAACCGGTCCAAATTTGCCTCTTATCTTACCGCTTGTAGGCCGGGTTGCGGCCGGCAGCCCCATACTGGCCGCCGAGCACATTACGCGCCAGGTAAGTGTCGATCCGTCGTTATTCACTCAGCGGCCCGACTATTTGCTTACGGTGCGCGGCTTAAGTATGCGTGACGCCGGCATTCTTGAGGGCGACCTACTTGCGGTGCGCAAAACCACCGAGGCACGCAATGGTCAGGTTGTGGTGGCACGCTTAGGCGACGAAGTTACCGTAAAGCGCTTGCGGCGTGTGGGCAGTGCTATAGAACTGCACCCTGATAACCCCGACTATCAGCCCATTCAGGTCACCAGCGAAGATGAGTTCGCGCTGGAAGGGATAGCGGTTGGCCTTATTCGAACCACCACGCTGGGTTAGGGTTACGTTGCAAAGGCGGTATTGCGCAATCGTCAAGAAGCAACACTGTACCGAATATAAGACTAGCACGGAAACGGGGGAAATCCTGTGAAGACAAATCGATCAAAACATGCCCCCGCCAGGTTCCCTGCCGCCCTTGGTTTTGGTGCGTCTGCTAAGGTGCAAATTCAGCCGTTTGGTAACGGCCCATTTTGAGGGACCGCGCTGAAAGAAAGACGAGACGACAACGCGCCTACACTATCTTCTGCATGTAAAGCGTCTCAAGCGCGAGCCGCCTATTGCATTTCAGACGTCTCCATGCACACTCGCTCAACAGCTCCCAAGCCAGACCGCATTCGGGGCCGCGCGCACGTGCTGTGCGCAAAGAGTCTATACAACTTCAGCAAGCGAAAAGCTCGGTGCTCAAAAAAAGTTCGCGCATAAAAAAAGGTCGGCTCAGCAGCGCCTTATTTGCGCTCTGAATACCGACCAGCCATCAAGCCCGCCTTGCGGCGGGTCACGCTGCGAGCGTGCTGCTTAGTGCTTCACAATGCCGTCTGAGACGGGCCCTTCTGAAGTACCACCAGCAACATGAGCATCAACCTTTTCTGCCGATTCCTCGGGAAGCGGCTCCGGCATGCGCTCTAATGCATGGGCGAGCACCTCGTCGATCCACCGAACGGGAACAATCTCGATGGCGTTCTTGACGTTCTCGGGGATCTCCGGAAGATCCTTAACGTTCTCGTGCGGGATCAACACCTTCTTGATTCCCCCACGGTGAGCCGCCAGGAGTTTTTCCTTGAGCCCGCCGATAGCGAGCACTTCCCCACGGAGGGTGATCTCTCCGGTCATGGCCACATCTGCACGGACCGGGATCCCGGCCAGCGAGGACACCATGGCCGTAGTAATGGCGATCCCAGCCGAAGGACCATCTTTGGGCGTCGCCCCTTCGGGAACGTGTACGTGGATGTCACGCTTCTCGAAGAGAGTATTCTCCAGACCGAGACGACGAGCACGGGCACGTACTACGGTTCGAGCTGCTTCAACCGACTCCTTCATAACATCTCCCAGTGAGCCGGTTCGCAGGATATTACCTTTACCAGGCATATCTGCCACTTCCACCGTAAGCAGATCGCCGCCCACCTCGGTCCATGCGAGACCTGTTACCTGGCCTACCTGATTTTCCTTCTCGGCGATACCAAAGGTGTAACGCCGTACCCCCAGGAAGTCAGACAGATTCTCGGGCGTGACCTCGACATGTTTTTCTTCGGGGTTGCTCAGCATACGCTTTACAACCTTGCGGCAGATCTTGCTCAATTCGCGTTCAAGCGCACGCACGCCTGCTTCACGCGTGTAGTAGCGCACGATATCGCGAATCGCTTCATCGGTGACCGTAAGCTCTTCGGACTTAACGCCGTTGTTCTTGATCAACTTCGGCAAGAGGTGGCGTCGCGCGATGTGCAACTTTTCCTCTTCGGTATAGCCCGACAACCGGATCACCTCCATTCGGTCGAGCAGTGCCGGCGGGATGTTCAACGTGTTACTGGTAGCGACGAACATCACGTCTGACAAGTCGAAGTCGACCTCAACGTAGTGATCCTGGAAGGTGTGGTTTTGCTCGGGGTCGAGCACTTCGAGCAGCGCGGAGGCGGGATCGCCCCGGAAGTCCATGCCCAACTTGTCAATCTCGTCGAGCAAAAACAATGGGTTACGAACACCAACCTTGCTCAGGTTTTGCAGCACTTTGCCGGGCATTGAGCCGATATAGGTGCGACGGTGACCGCGAATCTCGGCCTCATCGCGCACGCCGCCCAGTGCCATGCGCACAAACTTACGATTGGTAGCGCGCGCGATTGACTGCCCGAGCGAGGTTTTCCCAACGCCTGGGGCACCCACAAGACACAAAATGGGCGCTTTGACCTTATCCACGCGTTGCTGTACCGCTAGGTACTCGATGATGCGCTCTTTCACCTTCTCGAGACCATAATGATCGGCATCGAGCACCTCTTGAGCGTTCGCAATGGAGTTGTTGACGCGGCTTTTCTTCTTCCACGGCAGGCTGACCAGCGTTTCGATGTAATTACGCACCACGGTAGCCTCGGCGGACATCGGCGACATCAGCTTGAGCTTCTTGAGCTCAGCCTCGGCCTTCTTGCGCGCCTCTTTAGGCATTTGCGCGGCCTTAATCCGCTTTTCAAGCTCTTCCAGATCAGCGCCGTCTTCTCCCTCTCCAAGCTCCTTTTGAATTGCCTTCACTTGCTCGTTGAGATAGTACTCACGCTGGCTCTTCTCCATTTGCTTCTTGACGCGACCGCGAATCCGCTTCTCGACCTGAAGAATGTCGAGCTCGGTTTCGAGCTGCGCCAGCAAGGCTTCAAGACGCTCGGTCGTGTCAGTGATCTCGAGAATGCGCTGCTTGTTTTCCAGCTTGAGCGGCAGATGCGCGGCAATCGTGTCCGCCAAACGTCCAGGCTCGTCGATACCCGCGAGCGAGCTAAGGATCTCGGGCGGAATTTTCTTGTTGAGCTTTACGTACTGCTCGAACTGAGAAATGATGGTTCGCCGTAACGCCTCGGTTTCGGCACTTTCGGCTGCCTCCGGAGCGAGCGGCACCACCTCGCACGTAAAGTGCGCTTCATTGTCTTCTACGCTGGTGATACGCGCACGCTGCGCCCCTTCGACCAGCACTTTTACCGTGCCGTCAGGCAACTTTAAGAGCTGCAAGATGGTGGCAATACACCCCATCTCGTACAGATCCTGGGGCGTCGGCTCATCTTTGGCCGCGGACTTCTGCGCCACCAGCATGATGTTCTTGCCGCTTTCCATGGCAGACTCAAGCGCCTTGATGGATCGCGGCCGCCCCACGAACAGGGGAATTACCATGTGGGGGAACACCACCACATCCCGCAATGGCAGGAGCGGCAGTTGAATCGGTTCGGAAGCGAATACCGGACTGGCAGACATGACAAGAATCCTTGATGCTTGAATGCAACCAAATTGGGGGCAAAAAAGCGGGGATCAAGCCCCGCTTGCTTGACTACCAGGAGTTCATCTGACCGGATGCTTCTCTGGTGGGGAGCCTTAGCCCAAGCTATTTCCCGCCCGTTGCTGCCTTGGGCGACTCCTCGGTGTAGATCATTAAAGGCAAGCTTTCGCCTTCAATCGTTTGGTCATCGACAACGACTTTGCTGACACGCCCTTCTTCCGACGGAAGCTGGTACATAGTGTCGAGCAAGGCACCTTCAAGGATAGATCGCAACCCACGTGCCCCCGTCTTGCGACGCAACGCCTTGCGTGCAATCGCGGTAAGCGCGTTCGGTCGGATATCGAGTTCGG
>CAZMVM010000247.1:0-4239 GCA_964569785.1 uncultured Pigmentiphaga sp.
ATGCCGTAGACGATTGTGGTAATGATCCCGGGAACGATGGCCGCAGCGAATAAATCGAGCACCGGCACTTGCGTTGCGATTGAATACACGACCAGGATACCGCTTGGCGGAATCAGTACACCCAAAGCGCCGGCCGTCGCAACAGCACCTCCGGCAAGACGTTGTGATACGCCCGCCTTGAGCATCTCCGGAATTGCGATACGGCCGATGGTAACTGCGGTCACGATACTCGAGCCGCACACAGCCGAGAACGCGGCACAGGCGCCAACAGATGCAATGGGCAGCCCACCGGGCAAGTGGCCCAACCATACCCTGGCGGCGCGAAAGGCCCGCTCGGACAAACCCGCTATGTGCGCCATCTCACCCATGAGCAAAAACATGGGAATGATGATCAAAGCGAATTCTGCCGATGTGGTGTAGGGAAAATTACCGATCAGATAATCGGCAGAGGACCATCCTTGCGATGCGATGACGCTGATCACACCTACGCCAAGCATGGCATAAGCGATAGGCAGGCCGATTATTAGGAGAATAGCCAGCCCGGAAATCATTCCGAACGTAAGCCATTGCATTTCATCCATTTAAATCTCCTCGCGCTGCCCTTGGATGAGTGTCGTCTCTTCCCGCTCGACAAAGGGATTCACACCCTTACTGAACAGAAGCCATCCATCTACCAAATACTGCAAAATAAGAAATCCAAGACCGATCGCTATAAGCAATCGAGTCGGCCATATGGCAATTTCAATCAGTCCGTAACTAGTTTCTCCCCGCTCCCACGAAAACATCGCGGCGTGCAGGCAAAACCAGAAAATAATCAGCAGGCAGGGAAGGAAAGCTACATAGGCGAGCCACGCGCATGCCGTCGTGAACCAAGACGGCATGCGGTCGGTCAAAATCGTGACACGGAAATTGGCTCCCAGGCTTTGTGTTCCAGGCAAGCCTATGTAGATCATGGCAACGAGCAGCGTGGCGCTGATTTCAGTAACCCCAAGTATGGCGAGATTGAACAGGCCACGTAGCACCGCATCGGTAAATACCATGAGCATCATCGGGACAGCAAGCCATCCCGAGATCTCCCCCGCAAGCTTCGAGAGACGCGTTATGAGATTTAACGACATTTCAATTCCATCTCTTGCATTCGTCGCAGCTTGCTACGCAGGCACGCTAGCTATTGTTTTTTTGCCTTCACAAGTTCCTGATAAAGTTCGATGCCAGTCTTGTACTGGTACTCGTTCGAGTATTTGGCAACGAGATCCTTGTAACGGGCGATGAGTGCAGCGCCGTCGGCCTTGACGCGCTTTGCGCGTTCAATGTATGCAGCGTGCAGTTCTTGTTCAGTAAGGTCGCGCCAGCGCTGCTCTTCTTCCGGGTCCAGCTCCGTCACCTTCGCGCGTTTGGCGCTCAGCAGCATCTCGGCCGCCTTCATGTTGGCTTGTTCGAGCTCTTCGAAGTACGCCTGTGTCGCCTTGCTGGCCTCGTCTTCAAAAACCGCCTTGATATCGGCCGGCAGCTCTTCCCAGAGGTCTGCACGAATGGATGTCAGGTTGACGGCAAACACGCCCATCTTTGCTGCAGATGACAAATAATTGGCAATGTCGCCCAAGCCGTCACGAACGCCCTGTTCGAAGAATGTGGTCGTGATGCCTTCGACGCCGCCGCGCTGCAATAGCTCGATGGACTCCGTGTAGGGCGTAGCAACCGCCGTCGCTCCAAGGATGCTAAGCGCTTCGCCTGGCCCCAGCAGCATACGGATGCGCATTCCCTTTAGGTCTTCTGCCTTGTTCACTTCCTTTTGCGTCCAGAGCACATTCTCTGGTGCGGGCCAAGCGAGCAACAGATGGGCGCGATTTCGCTTGAACTCCTGTTGTACCTCGGGGGATTGCTTGTACCATTCTTGCCAGGCAATCGTGGCTGCGGGCACGTTATCGGTCGTGAATGGCAGTGTTACCCCCGACAACGGAAATTCGCGCGCGTTGAATGCATGCGGCACGGAAGACACCATGTCCGCGGCACCTCGGGCCATTCCAGGGTAGAGGTCTGCGGCTTTGAGCAAACTGCCACCGTAATACATCTCGAAGCGGACGCGACCGTCTGTTCGCTGCGTGATGTTCTCGGTCATCTTGGTGATTACCTTGATGAAGGATTCGTTCGGCGAGTGAAATGCCCCGTACTTGATGGTGATTGGCTTGTCTGCAGCGACAGCCGGCATAATATTCAGGCTTGCTGCCAGGGCGGCCACGCCAAAAAACAACTTCCTCAACTTCATGTTGCTACTCCTTCCTTGGTTTATTTAGATAGCAGAGGGCAGATTTCTCAGCATCGAGTTCCGTGCCTGAGTGATATGAATTCTCATAATTGCGGCAGCCCACTCCGGATCTTTTTCTTTGAAGGCTCGGAGCAATTCAAAATGATGCTCGTCACTGCGCTTCATTTCTTCCGGATTCAGGTGCTTGAAGTTCCATTTCACCAATGGAAAGCTGGTGATGCCGTCAACGGTTCGGCGGATCACCTCATTGTCTGACGCCTTCATCAGAATTTTGTGGAATCGCGCGTTCAACAGGCAGCGAGGAGCGATTGCGGCCTCGTCGCTCAAGCAGTACTCGGTCTGCTGACGAATCAACAGAGCCAATTTGCGCATTTCCTCCAGTTGATCCGCGCCGAGTCGGGTTGCCGCTCGCCATGCGGCTCGTGATTCCAGAATGATGCGGACCTCAAACGCTTCTTCGAGGTCCTTGGACGACCATTGCACGACGCGCACACCGACGTTGGCTTTGATCTCTACCAGCCCTTCGACTTCAAGACGCCGGAACGCCTCTCGAACTGGCGTGCGGCTGACACCCAGCTCTTTCGCTAGTGCTTGTTCGCCCAGCCGGTCGGAGGGGCCGTACCGCCCTTTAATGATGGCGTCGCGAATTTGCCGGTACGCATACTCGACTGCGGGCCCGTATTTTCCAAGGCTCCTACCCTCAGCGCTCAATTTTTTGTCTGAAGACTGTTGCATTGCATACATTCCTCTACGTTTTACTGATCATAGATCAGAATTTTCATCAAACAACGGGGGTTTTTTGCTGATTGCATACAATCTTGAAATATGGCTAGAATGTGAGCCTCTCGGGGCATCACTACAACCCTGAGCATCACTACAAGTACAAGGCGGACAATCTATGAAACCAAAGAAGCAGACACTTCGCAGCCGACTGGAGGATAAGCGCATCGTGGTCGCCCCCGGCGTGTTTGATGGCATCACGGCCCATTTTGCGTCAGAGCACGACTTCGATGCCCTTTACATGACCGGCCATGGGGTGTCCATCTCGCGGCTGGGTATCCCGGATGTGGGAACCGCATCCTACGCCGAGATGGTGGAAGGAGTGCGCACCATTACCCATGTCACAGACATTCCTCTCATCGCCGATGGCGATACCGGCTACGGTGCATTGTTGAATGTCGATCGTACGGTGCGGGGCTACGAAGCAGCGGGGGCTGCGGCCATCCAGATCGAGGACCAGCAATTCCCGAAAAAGTGTGGCCATACACCGGGGCGGCGGTTGATCGACACCGAGGAAATGGTCAAGAAGATCAAGGTGGCAGTCAACGCGCGCAGCTCCGATGATTTTCTGATCGTGGTTCGCACTGACGCCCGGACCACGTTTGGTTTGGACGAGGCACTCCGCCGCGGCGAGCACTACTTCAATGCGGGTGCTGATGTGCTGTTCGTGGAGTCGCCGGAGTCCGAAGAGGAACTGCGCAAGATCGGTGAAACCTTTAAAGGCAAGCACCTGCTGGTGAACGAAGTGGAAGGCGGGAAAACGCCCATTCTGCCGCCGCACGTTCTTGAGGAAATGGGCTTTAAGATTGCTATCTACCCCGGCACAGCTTTCATGGCTATTGCTGCCACGCTTCGCCAGCTTTACGGAGAGATTCACGCCCACCAGGGCACCCACCAAACTACCGTTCCCCTGATGGATTTCAACGAGTGGTGTAACTCTACCGGGTTCCCGGAGGCCTGGGAGTTTGAGAAAAGATTTGGGCAGTGAACAATGACGGCCTCACGCGCAGTCCCTATGGTCTCGCGCGTGAAGGTCTTCTGGTGCCCATCGTAAAGAGTTGACCGCTTCGGTGCTTGGTATGACAGTGGGGCGATTTCCCCGCCGCACAATGCATAACTTTACAAGTGAAGCGGCCCTTCACTGCCGTGCATGGCGCCACTTGATAGTGGCCCTTGCGCGCCCTTACGGCGCA
>CAZMVM010000248.1:0-4228 GCA_964569785.1 uncultured Pigmentiphaga sp.
CCTCGTGAGTTCCGCGGCCTGGGGTTACCATAGCGGGAGAATAAACAATGAGTCAGCCACAACGCGACGTTGCGTTGATAACCGGAGCAACAGGAAACTTGGGGAGGGCGTTGGCCCAGGTCGTGCAAGAGGAAAGCATGCCCTGCATTTTGCTCGACCGAAACGCCGACAAGTTGCGCACTCTATACGGAGAGGACACCAACGATAGGAGAATCGTAGCTGCGGATGTACTTGACGAAGTCGCCTTGAACGAGGGGTTAGCCTCCGTGGTGGCCGAATTGGGCCAGATCACGATCCTGCTTAATACCGTTGGTGGTTTCGCCATGGGCCACCCCGTCCATGAAACTGAACCGAGTCAACTTGACCACCTGTGGCAACTGAATGTATCGACCCTAACGAACATTTGCCGCGCGGTTGTTCCAGGAATGCTCGAGGTTGGGCGTGGCAAGGTGGTGAACGTGGCCGCTGCCGCAGCCCTTCATGGGCAGCCGCTAATGGGGGGCTATTGTGCCGCCAAAGGAGCGGTCGTGACACTCACCGAAAGTATGTCGGCCGAGCTTAAGGAGAAGGGCATCAACGTCAACTGTGTACTGCCCAGTATCATTGATACGCCAGAGAATCGCCAGGCCATGCCGGATGCCGACTTTACGCGTTGGGTAGCGCCCGAGCGCCTGGCCCGTGTGATGTGGTTTCTTGCGAGCGAAGACGCGTCGCCGATCCACGGCGCCGCTATTCCAGTGCGGGGCTTGAGTTAATGCTATCTAACCGGCGGCAGATCAGGATAGGAGATGGGATCGGGTGCGTCTATTAGGGTGGACGGCCCTCGGAGAGCGCGCGTACTGTATGCTTGTGCGCGTCGAGGAGTCTAAGGTTTCATCTCAACCTAACGGCGCGAGGGGCAGCGGCTTGGTTAACTCGGCACAATTTCCACCGCGGCCGCAACCACCGTGTAGCCAGAAGCTTTGCTCGCGCGTTAGGCGTGGACCGGTGCAGTAGTAACTACGCAGTATCGGTATTCACAATGAAGTCGTCAGGTATGTCGGGGCCCCATAGGTAGATGGAGTCCTCGGGAGGAAAGTCGCCGGCTGGCCAAGTATAGCCAGCCGAGATGTAATCGATGTTCGCAGAGTATTCGCAGAAGGAGCCCTAAGGGTCCTGCACGTAATAGAAGTAATTAGAACCGAGTACGTGCCTGCCGGTACCCCAGCCTTTCTTGTAGCCTGCCGCCTGCATCGTCGCGGCCCCCCGTCCAACATCGTCGAGCTTGTCGACGTCCCAAGCGCAATGGTGAAACCCCTTCGACTCACTCTTTGCAAAGGCAAGCAAGTGATGGTCACAGCCATGCGGTGCGTGGGTAAACGCGATGGCATCCCCTGATCGGTCGGAGAGCTGTAGACCAATGGCCGCATCATAAAAACGAATTGCCCGAAGAACATCCGGGGTAAAAAGTAGGAGATGTGAGAGACGGCGTGGACGTACGGGAGGGCCTTCGGATCGGGAGTGTGCGCCCCGGGTATTCGGCGGCACGTTCTCGGCGATAAAGGGCGATTTTGTCTCGGGCATTGTTCGCGGTCCCGCCTGAACCTGTATCAAGTTCCCGTCGGGGTCGCGGAACCAGATGCCTTCTTCCGTGCAATAGGGAGACTGAATATCGAAGTTTGCTCCGGCCTGGGTTGCCTGATGCCTAATCGCTTGCAGATCGTCTTCATAGCAATTGAACGCTACATATGCCAGCGATTTCCCTGTGGCAGGAAGGATGCGAGCCCACCGGTGGGCGTCTGCTGCGCGGAGGTTCAGCTCCCTGTCTGTTCTCTCTACTTGCAGACCAAACGTAGTGTAAAAGCGCTCGGCCTCGTCTAGCGAAGGGACATGCAGAGCAAAGTGATCGATCGAGTGAACCGCCTTCTTGTTAGGTGAGGCTATCTTCGACATAGCAGTCTCCCATGCTCATCGAAACATCAAGGGTGGTCGGCAATAGTATTTTTTAGGGTGCCGATGTTCTCAATACTGACTTCACATACATCGCCATCTCGCATTAGGAGTTTGGGCTCGCGCGCCCAACCAACACCAGCTGGCGTGCCGGTCACGATGACATCGCTGGGTTCGAGGGTGATGGCCTCGCTAATTATCGAAATGAGGGTGGCAACATCGAAAATCATGTCGTTTGTGTTGCCCGACTGAACGATTTCCCCATTGAGTCGCGTTTCGAGGCGTAAGCCCTTAGCGCCTGCTGGCAGCTCGTCTGCGGTGACCAAATCTGGGCCAAATCCGCCGGTGCGGTCAAAGTTTTTGCCGACTGTCCACTGGGGGGCCTTGAACTGATACTCACGCACCGAGCCGTCATTGAAAATTGAGTAGCCCGCGACGTGTTGCAACGCATTGTCCTTAGAAATGAAGCTGCCGCCCTTGCCGATAATGACAGCCAGTTCGCCTTCGTAGTCCAGTGAATCGGAAATACGGGGTCGCGCCATTGGTTCGTTGTGCGCCACGAGACTGGTGTTCACGCGTAAGAAAAGCGTGGGGTATTCGGGTTGTTCGTACCGGCTCTCCTTAGTGTGGTCAGCGTAGTTCAATCCGACGCAAATAATTTTTGATGGACGCGTAAGCAACGGAAGAAATTTAGCGTCGCCCCTCTTTACAGAGTGCAGAATCGACTGGGTATTGCCAAAGCTGGTGAGATCCACGCCCTCGTTAAGGAGGCTTTCCAGACTCTTCTCAGTGATCAGATGAATCTCGTCGCCGTCTGCAAACCCTGTATATGACTTACCGTTATGTTGGATAGAAACGTATCGCATGCATTAATCCTTGCGGTTAATAATATATAGTGGTTGAATTTATATATATTTTTCGCTGCCTGAAGTAATATACCTCTTATCGGTGGAGGGATCCATCGTCGGTTGTAAAGTTGCGGATACAGACAGCCGTGGTCGTAACGAGACTGATTGGTTTAATAACGTGGTCACGGCTCAGTAACCCGATTATCTAGATTATCTAATAACGAGGAGACTCTACATGCGGGTACTTAAGTGGTTCGGAATAGCGGGCCTGGCCGCCATCGCCTTAACCTCAAAGGTTGATCCAGCATATGCTTCGGACGACAGTAGTTGGCCGCATCGACCTATCACGATCGTTCTTTCACAGCCTGCTGGGTCGTCTCCAGACATCATCGCTCGTATTTTGGCTGAGCGGATGTCCGAAATTCTCAAGCAGCCTATTGTTATCGATAATCGCGGCGGAGGCCAGAATGTCATTGGAGCAATGCACGCGCAGCGGGCACGACCGGATGGTTATACCTACTATCTCGGCACTGCTGCTGCAATGGCGACCAACCCATACACCTTAAAAAATTTGCCGTACGATCCCCTCAAAGATTTTGAGCCGGTGGGTCTGGTTGGCATAAGTCCGTTTCTGGTTGTCACCCGCGCAGATGTACCTGCGAAGAGTCTGGCAGAGCTGATTCAGCTATCTAAGGACACTCCGGACGGTCTTAACTTTGCAAGTGATGGCCAATACGGATTCGGTAGCATGATTGGGGAGTGGCTGAAGCGCGCGACTGATTTGAAATTCGTGAACGTCCCATATACCGGGGCAGCCGGCGCCGTTCAAGATCTTATGTCTGCGGAAGGGCCCGGCACCGGCCCGAAGCTTCAGGCGCAGCGCGTCACGCAGGAGAAGTGCCGCAACCTGGGAGCCCGGCTTGGTCGGATCGGGCAGGTCGAAGATCGCCGCGACGGGCGGTTCGGGTTCGAGCGGCAGATAGATCAGCGTGGCGTCTTCCTCGCTGCCACCCAGCGGGCGGAGCCGCAGGAGATCGGCGCGAGTTTCCGGCAACACGACCCATTCGCGGCCCCGCGCTCTGACGAGGTCTCCCGGTTTGTAGGCTACCGCTGCGGTCATATAGCCGACCCCTCCTGCGGTCCTCCTGGGTAGGTTACCTGCGCATCCGATTCCCGAACCGACGAAAGCTCTTCCATCGCGCTCCTCATCCTGCGGAAGGCTGAGCCAAACGCCAAACTGAACGCGCCAATGCCGCAAGTATCTCTTGGCGCTTGATCACGGCGGCCTCGTTCCACTCGGCGAAAGGATCGAGTTCTGCCACCGCGACGTCGATCTTGGTGTTGGCGCCGACTTTGGGTCGCTCGGCCAGGGCCTTCGTTAGGAGAAGTTGGGATTGTCGATAGACGTCCCGCTTCTGCGAATAGGGTCGGTTGCCGAGCGAGGCGTTGAT
>CAZMVM010000249.1:0-4210 GCA_964569785.1 uncultured Pigmentiphaga sp.
CCCTTCGCAGACAGGTTCACGTCAGGAGAAACTGAAAAGATTATCGACCTGGTGAATTCGGCGGCTCCGGACGTGCTGTGGGTCGGTCTAAGCGCTCCGAAGCAGGAGCTTCTAATCGGTTGTATCGTCGATCGATTGAACGTGCGGTTTATTGGTGCAGTGGGCGCCGTATTTGATTTCTATGCCGGGCGCGTCAAGCGCTCACCGAAACTATTCCAGCGAATCGGACTCGAGTGGTTACCCCGCCTACTTCAGGAGCCTAGACGTTTGTGGCGGCGAACATTCATATCCGGACCTCTGTTTCTATGGCATGTGCTGCGCGAGCGGGCCATGAGGTTAGATCTGTGGCGATAAAGGTCGGTGCGCACGCTGAAATCCCCAATATACTAGCTTCTCTTCCCGCTAGTACCTTCGGCTTTAGTGCGGCGCGGGTGATTCTATTTGCCGGCTTCGCGTTATTGGGGATGCCCCTATCGGGCGTAATTCCGGTGCCGACGGATCTGGGGGTTGAAGGCGAGCAGCCGCCGGATATTATCGCAGTGGCGGTTATTTGGTCTGTAATTTACTTCCTCTCAGGCTGCCTTTTGCTAACGCGCCATGCAGAGTTATTGGCCATCGTACAGAAGCAGTGGTCGTTAGTGGCGTTGCTCGCCTGGCTGGGTTGCAGCACAGCATGGTCGCATGACATGTTAACGGGATTTCTTAGTCTTGTTCAGATTGTCGGAAGCGTAGTTTTTGGTTTCATGGTAGGTGTCTGGTTCAAGACTAGGGTGACAGACTACGTGCGCATAGTAGGTTGGGCGCTGAGCGCGTTGGTTCTTGTGAACTTTGTCGCGGTTGTCTGTGTCCCAGAGTCAACAATTGACTTACAGGGACGATGGGCCGGGGTGACAGGAAATGCCAATTACCTCGGCAGCGCGGCGGCGGTGGCGGTGATCTACTTGGCTGCGACATACTGGATCGCAGGTCGCCCATGGCAGCGATTTGCCATTGCTGGTGTCGGCATACTCGCTGCGATCCTGCTTTGGAATACCGGAAGTGTAACGAGTTCGGCTTCGGCGATTGCGGGCGCATCTGTTCTTGCGTTTTATGGCTGCGTTTCACGCACGCGTGTTGAGTATTGTCCGCCATCCCCTGCTAAGGTTCTTGCGGTATTAACGGCGGGGATGATAATTATCGCTGCGGGGGGGTTTCACGGCTTCGTCTCACTCGCGGGAAAAGACGCGACCCTGACCGGGAGAACGCACATTTGGCAGGTTGGTATTGATCGATTCTTGAGTTCGCCGTTACTGGGTTTTGGGTTGAGTGCAGATACTGCTAGCACGGGTGTGTTGCCGGTGGCCACGAATTTCCACAATGGCATCCTTGAAGTGGCCGTTAAAGCTGGAGTGCCGGGTGTTCTTCTTACGGGCTGGTGGGGCTTTACTATTTTCGGCTATCTCAGGAGGGTCCCGGCCCACCCGGGTTGGGCCCGTGAAGCGCTCCTGGCCTCGACGTTTCTTGCGATGGTGATCCACAACCTCGCTGAATCGTCTCTCTTCATGGCGAGGTCGCCTATCTGGATCATGTTCCTGACAAGCGCGGCTCTTGTCCTCGCTGCTTGGACAGGTCGGGAATGCGAGTTGAATCGAGCCAACGAGCTCCGTAAGTGGTGAGGGAGATGGACTGCGTCCTTGTCACGAATGCTCCTAGTCCATATAGAGTACCGGTTTACCAGAGATTACCGGCTGATAGGTTCACGATTGCTTTCTGCGCCTATCGGGAGTCGCATCGTGCTTGGGAGGTCGAGAGACTCCACTTCGAACATGTTTTCCTAAGAGGGCGCTCTCGCGCTAATGCGGATGGCTTCAACTTTGTTTATCACAATCCTGAAGTTTGGGGTTTTCTGAATCGACTTAGGCCTGGTGTAGTCATAACGACAGGTTTCAACCCAACACATCTGTACGCTTTTGCCTGGGCCAAAATTCATCAGGCGCGGCATGTATATATGACAGATGGTACGCTTGAGTCCGAATCGCATTTGGGTGTCTGGCATCGTGGACTTAGGCGACTTGTATTTGAATTGACCGATGCGTTTATTGTCGCCAGCTCGGGTGGGGCTCGCCTATTAAACGCGTATGGCATTGATCCTGATGCTATTTTCTATAGCAGGCTTTGCACAGATGTGGCCTGCCCGAGCATTCCTGAGTTTGACGAGCGGCCATACGATGTGATGTTCTGTGGTCAGATTCACGAAAGAAAACTTCCCTTCTTGTTTGCGGATATCTGCGGTGGTATTATGACTCGGCGTGCGCGCTGCAAGGCATTGGTAGTTGGGGATGGTCCGCTGAAACAGCCGTTATTGCGCCGTCTCGCCGAGCTGGGCGTTGAAGTTACCTATCCAGGATTTGTACAGCCGAAGGATTTGCCGGGCTGGTATTCCCAGGCAAAGCTCCTGCTCTTTACGACAAGGCTCGACGCGTGGGGGGTCGTTGCGAACGAATCGATGGCGTGTGGAACGCCAGTGCTAACCAGTGTATATGCCGGCGCGGCTGGGGATTTGATAGTCGACGGGCTTAACGGGCGAGTTCTGGACTTAGATGCTCCATCGTGGATTGAGGCGAGCCTTCTACTGCTGGACCGACCCGAGATCTGGCAGGAGTATTCTAGAGGCGCTCGCAAGGCGGTTGAGAAGTTTGATTTTGAAAGTGCGGCTAAGGGCATCGTCGATGCCTGTAGATACGCACTGAAGCGGGGGAGCTAGTTTCTAGACAATCGGACGATTAGCACCACAAGAGTCAGCTCTCCCAGCAGCGTGCCAGGTAGTACGCCCACGTAGCCCCACGTCCAGCAGAAGATCGCGCTGCCGAGGATCGCAGCGATAGCGGCAAGCAGTTCTATGACTGCGAGGTTCCTAAAGAACTTCATCGCTTGTGCTAGAGCGTTAGGGGCGATTAAAAGAAGCTGCGCAAAAGCAATCAGACTCCAAAATATCGCAATTATCACGAGATTATGAGTTCTTAGGTAGTCCGAGGGGAGGAGTGTTGTCACGACCGGTTTAAAGGCGATCGCTAGCGCAAGTAAATATGCGCTCGCCAGAGCGGCGACGATGAGCGATGCAGTCCCAATGAGCGAGTTCGTTGGTATGTTCCTGGAATAATGTTTGACGAGTCGTGGAAGAAGGATTTGATGGAGTGCGGGCGTGAGGAAATGCAGAGGGGAAACCAAGAGCCTAGCGGCGTTTAGAATGCCTACCGCCGCAGGGCCACCGAATGCGCCTCCCAAGTAGACATGTACTTGGTTGCGGGCTGAATTAATAAGGCTTTGCAGGAGCGCCCATCGGCCATGCGTCCATGCTTGTTGAAGGTCGGCGCATAGCGCGGCCCTATCAAGGGCTGCTGCTACGGGCATTCTGCCCCGAACAAAACCAAACGTAGCGGCAATTGCCTGGGCCAATCCAAAGATCAATGTGGCTGAACCGGCCGTGAGCGGCAGCTTCATGGCGTGGGTTATTGTCAGCATACCTGCCATGACTGTACTTAGAACAAAATTGATTTGGAGACCAACATTCTCCTTCTGTTCGTTGAAAGAGAGCCGTACAAAGAAGTCCTTTATTAATGAGGTACTAGCCGCGAATGCGATCGCGAGAGTCAGTCTTGGATGTAAGAATGGCACTCCCGACATGTGAGCCGCAAGAGCGCCAAGGGCACCAAATGAGACCGTCAATAGGCAGAATATGATTAGCAGAAGCAGGATTCTTGCGGAAAATCTGCTACGATCAGCATCGGAGTGTCCTCCTGAATGGACAGTCATTGGTGTGAGAAACAGCGCGTTGCCTATGCCAAGAAAGGTCAATGTAATCGCAAAGCCGATGCCATAAAGGCCGAATTCGGTCGGAGTCAAGGCCTGGACCAGATATATGCCTAGGAGAAAATTGGTGGCGCTACTAAGGGCGTGCGTCGCCCCACTGAGGCCAAGGGCACGTCCTAAGGCATTGAACTGGGAAGTCCTAGGAGAGGGAGGCAAGGAAGATCTCTCTTGTTAGCGTCTAAGGAACAGGCGCAGCTGGGTATGCCGAAACTCTCCGATCGCGGCTGAGGTCCTGAGCCTCCGGGTGAACGCCGCCGGACGCTAGCTGCGATCTCTCGGTAGGTTGTTCATCCGGATTAGACCTCGGATGCTGGAGGTGCAAACCAAAGCCAACCTCCAGGGGTCTTGAATGAACATCCAT
>CAZMVM010000250.1:0-4203 GCA_964569785.1 uncultured Pigmentiphaga sp.
GGGCCGGCGCAACAAACACTACGACTTCACACTCGCCCCTGAATGGACGCTGGCGGCCCATGCGGTGGCGTTGCATGAACATCGTGCGCTTTTCCCCTTGGTGTCGCTCGCTACGACGGCCGAGGGCGGGGTGCCGTCGAACGCAGTTGAGCACCCCTTTGTTGGCGCGCACGGGGACATCGGGGGAGGCTTACTGGCCGAGACTCCCGATGGAAGCCGGCCCTACGCTTTATCCGACGTGGTGATGGAATGGATGATGACGCAAGCCGAAAGCGTGGGCGTAATGTTCGAGCGAGGGGAGAACCTGTGGAGTGAGCGTGGCAATCCGCTTTTGCACGATTCCCGCAGTCGACTTGAACGTCTTGCCCAGCATTGGAACGAGCAGGGTGAGTCGTGGGCAGCGGGATGGTTGCCTGTCGACCGGCATGTATCCGGAGCAGATGGTCGACGCCTGTTCAAGCGGCAAGCCGATCACCCACGCTACGGCAATCTCGTGCGGGCGGAGGTTGAGCGCTTCATCGAGCGATTTGAGGGGTGGTTGGGTTCCAGTGAATTGGCCGTGGGCGAAGTGAATCTGGACGCTTATGAGGCATGGTTGCGAGGGCTAGAAGCCGATGCAGACGCTAAGCCTGCCTGATCGCCGGTGCCCCAAGCAGCAAGTGGGCGAGCAGGCACGCTCTTGAATGCTGCACCCGTGGCCCTGCTAACATATACGGTTAACTGAAATTCAGGCAAGTGTCATGCTCCCGGAGCAACAGTCTACTCTTCTATCCTTGATTGGGCAGGCCGTTCAAGCGGTCGCGCCTGGCTCCCAACCGAATGTGCAGCTCGAGCGTCCCAAGCTGGCCGAGCATGGTGATGTCGCGACAACCGTGGCTTTGCAACTGGCCCGTCCGCTTAAGCGCAACCCGCGCGATCTGGCGCAGGCATTAATCGATGCGTTAATGGCGCAACCGGAAGCGGGTCAGCTGATCGAGCGCGCCGAACTCGCTGGGCCCGGTTTTATTAACCTGCACCTCACGCCGCGAGCCAAGCAGGCGGTCGTCGGGGCGATTCTGAAAGCCGGGAAGAGTTTCGGCCACAAGCCGGCGCACGGTGAGAAGGTGATGGTGGAGTTTGTTTCCGCGAACCCAACCGGGCCATTGCACGTGGGGCATGCGCGCCAGGCGGCTCTGGGAGACGCGTTGTGCCGTTTGTTTGAGGCTTCGGGCTGGGACGTAACACGCGAGTTCTATTACAACGACGCGGGCAATCAAATTCATAATCTCGCGGTCAGCGTGCAAGCACGGGCCAAGGGCATCGAGCCCGACGCGCCCGAGTTTCCGGCCGATGGTTATCGTGGCGAGTACATCGTGGATATCGCTCAGGCCTACCTGGCCGGTGAAACCGTCCAGGCGAGCGATGGCGAAGCGGTTACTGCGGCGGGCGACGTCGACGATCTCGAAGCCATCCGCGCGTTCAGCGTGGCTTTCTTGAGGCGCGAGCAAGACCTGGACTTGCAGGCCTTCGATCTCAAGTTCGATAACTACTACCTGGAGAGCTCGCTCTACACATCGGGCCGTGTCGAGGCCGTCGTTCAGCGGCTCACCAACAACGGTTATACCTATGAAGAGGGCGGGGCCTTGTGGTTGCGCACGACTGCCCTTAACGAGGGAGACGACAAAGACCGCGTCATGCGGAAATCGGACGGCACTTATACGTATTTTGTGCCCGACGTCGCCTACCATGTCACGAAGTGGGAACGTGGATTCAAGCGCGCAATCAATATTCAAGGGAGTGACCACCACGGTACGATTGCACGCGTGCGCGCTGGTCTGCAGGCGTTGAAACTGGGGATTCCCAAAGGGTATCCCGATTACATCCTGCACAAGATGGTCAAGGTGATGCGCGGCGGGGAAGAAGTAAAGATTTCCAAGCGGGCCGGCAGTTATGTCACCATGCGCGATCTCATCGATTGGGTGGGGCGTGATGCCGTGCGCTACTTCTTGATCCAGCGCCGTGCTGACACCGAGTTCGTGTTCGATATTGATCTCGCGCTGAAACAGACTGATGAAAACCCGGTCTATTACATCCAGTATGCGCATGCTCGCATTTGTTCTGTACTGGCGCAGTGGGGTGGTGATGAGGCCGAATTGCAGAATGCCGACACGGGTTTGTTGGTCTCGCCGCGCGAGTTCACGTTGATGCAACGGTTAGCAGAGTTCCCGGGCATCATCGAGATGGCTACTCAGGAACTTGCGCCCCATCACATTGCCTACTGGTTGAAAGATTGCGCGGCCGATTTCCACGCCTTTTACAACGCGGAACGGGTGTTGGTTGAAGACAACGATCTGAAGCTTGCCCGTTTGGCGCTTCTGGCCGTTACCCGTACAGTGCTCGCCAATGGGCTGGCCCTGTTGGGTGTCACGGCTCCGCAACGGATGTGAAATGTCCTCTCGAATTCGCGTCAACGCTCAGTACGGTGGCACGCTTTTTGGCGTAGTCGTTGGCCTGTTACTTGGGTTGGTGATTGCCGCCGTAGTGGCTGTGTATGTCACCAAATCGCCCGCTCCCTTTGTCGATCGGGCGTCGCGGGGGCCGGATCCGGCCGTGCCCGATCCTGGGTTCGCTCCTGATCCCAACCGTGCCTTATACGGGCGGGATGCGGCAGCAGGCTTGCCACCGTCTGGCCCTGTCACGGTGGCGCCGCCGCCCATTGCCGAGCCGCCAGCGTCGGCGCAACGTGAACTCGACGATTTGGTTGCTAGTCTATCCAAGCCGGTACCGGCCGCGCCGGCGCGGCCATCTATTAGCCCCGAACGGCCGGCAGAACAGGCTCGCGATCCCATTCCCACTGCGCCGGCGGGTCGCTACTTGCTGCAAGTCGGCGCATTCCGCGTCCTGGAAGATGCCGAAGCGTTGAAGGCCAAGCTCACCTTTCTGGGTTTTGACGTGAGGGTGCAACAGGCCACGGTGAACGGCATGTTGGTTAACCGGGTGCAAGTCGGGCCCTATGCCCGCCTTGACGACATGAACCGGGCGCGGGCCCGGTTGGCCGAGAACAACGTCGAGGCCACCGTGGTGCGCCAATAGGGCCCGAGGGCGTGTGATGCTCGTGCCGAAGTTGTATAAGGTAGGGCGCGCCCGGTTTCTGCATCGATAGTTGCAACCATGGAACCAGAAGCGCGCTTTGCTAGTCTTAACCTAGTTCGACTCGTTACCCAGCGCCGCGTTGGCCGGGCGGGTGGCTAATCTTGAAACCTCAGGACCGCATTATGTTGCTTACTTATTTGCGTCGTATGGCTCCCGTTGTAGTCGGCGTCTTGGCCAGCGCCTTGGTGGGATTCAGTGGGCTTGCCCAGGCTGCGAATGAATCTTTCATCACCATCGACCCTCCCCAAGCTACTGCGGAGCCCGACAAAATTGAAGTGCTGGAGTTTTTTCAGTATGGCTGCCCGCACTGTCGTGCGATGGAGCCGCTGATCGCCAAATGGGAACAGCAGATCGGCGACGACATCGTGTTGCACCGGATTCCGGTGGCATTCAACCCGGCGATGTCGCCTTGGCAGTATTTGTACTACACGCTGGAAGCGATGCAGCGTCTTGATCTTCATGCCAAAGTTTTTGCTGCCGTGCAAACCGAAAGGAATCTGCTCAACTCGCGGGATGCAGTCGTTGAGTGGGCGGTGAAGCAAGGGCTGGACAAAGCCGAGTTCGAGGCTGTGTACGATTCGTTTGGTGTGCGCACCAAGGTTAATCGTGCGGGCCAATTGATCAAGGCGTACAACATTGACAGCGTACCCACCCTCGCGGTCGACGGTCGTTATCTCACTTCCCCAGCGTTGGCAAATGGCTACACCCAGTCGTTGGATATAGTCGATTCATTAATTGAAAAGGCCCGTAGCGCGGGAAATTCGTAACGAGTCTTCGGCTTGCCTTGACGGCAGGCCTCTTTGAACGATAGAATCTGAGGCTTTTCTTGGTTTTGGGTTGTGCTTTGCTGGGGCATTGCTGCGCATGAAAGTGTCGCGGCAGTGGGTTGGCAGCACAACGGAAAACCGAATATTTGGTCGTGCAAGTAGTTGCATGGCCCCGCGCTCTTTGCTGATGGTTGTCTCAAGCTTGGGGCGTGGCTGTCAATTACTTGCCAGAAAAAAGTACACGCGGCCCTCCAAGCTGCGCATCAGGCCACAAGGATCACCAAGCATGCCTACCATCAGTCAG
>CAZMVM010000251.1:0-3965 GCA_964569785.1 uncultured Pigmentiphaga sp.
AAAGACATGTTGGTTTCTTTCAGTGGTGGGTGGCCGTTAAATATATCAAATCATATTCCCTGACCAGGCCCGGAATAGCCTGACGCAGCATAGCGGAGCCAGGGGACTACATAGCGAAGTCAATGGACCAAGGAGAACATGAGAATGAAACGGGAACATGAATTCGCTGACCGCTGGTTCGGGCGCGGCAGCGACACCCTTACAGACGCTCAACGACGCGTGATGCAAAGCGCGGTGGAGCGACAGCCGGTTACGCGCAACACCAATGAAGTTTACGAAGAACACCTGTCTTTCGGTGACAGAGTGTCGGATAATCTGGCACGCATTGGCGGGTCGTGGCGCTTCATCATCAGCTTCTGCTTTTTCCTTGGCCTCTGGATTCTCGGCAATGTCTGGTTAGCTACACGCGCTTTTGACCCTTACCCGTTCATCTTCCTGAACTTAGTGCTGTCCATGCTGGCGGCGCTCCAGGCGCCGATTATCATGATGGCGCAAAACCGGCAGGTAAAGCATGATCGCATTGACGCCGGTCATGATTACGAAATCAATCTTAAGGCAGAAATTGAAATCATGGCCCTGCACGACAAGCTCGACCAGCTGCGAAACGATCAGCTGGTTGCTATCCTGAGCCGAATCGAAGCGTTGAGCGAGGACATCCGACGCATGGAGCGGGGTCCGAATGCCGATGGGTAAGGCGGCGCTGCGGGTAAAGTGGTCTTGCATCGCGGGCACCGGTCTTATGTTTTAGACCAGTTGCTGGGCAGTTCGTAGAAATTGGGCAATGAGCGGTGAGTTTTTGCGCTCGGTTCGACAGATCAGTCGTGTGCAGGTCTTCGCGCTGAAATTCTTCACTTTCAGTTTCACCAGGCCTGGGCCAGGCAAATAAGCCCTATCGGCGACAACGCCCAAGCCTAATCCTTGAGCGACGGCCTCGCGGACGGATTCGCGGCTACGCATCTCAACACTTGTTTTGATTCTGATCCCGTTGGACTTTAGGGCCTCTTCGAATGCCTTGCGAGTTCCAGATCCCTCTTCACGCATGACGAACTCCTGATTCATCAGGTCAGTGAAGCTGACTTCCCGTTTGTGCGCCAGTTCATGCGACATTGAGGCAAAGATCACTAGCGATTGCTCGCGGTAAGGCATGCAAAAAATCTGCGGATCGGTGATCTCGTTCAATACAAGTCCAATGTCGCCCTGATAGTCCAGGATACGCTGGGTGATGGATTGGGAGTCTCCCACAGTAACGGTGACCTGTACGCCCGGGTAATCCGAACGATAGGCCTTGATTATAGGTGTGATGTTGTAAGGCCCGATCGCATGCAGATTCAGTGTTCCGCTGTAGTGGGTTTTAGCCGCTGTCAGCAGTGAGCGCGCATCTTCCTCCGCACTGAATACCCGCCGAGTGTGTTCGAGCAAGGCGTCCCCGAATTCGGTGAGCACCAGGCGTCGGCCTTTGCGAAAAAAAAGCTCAACGCCGTAGTCTGCTTCCAGCCGCAGGATGTGGGCAGAGACCGTGGGTTGGCGCAAACCCAGTTGAAGCGAGGCTGTCGTAATCGAGCCTGCGCGTGCAGTGGCGTCAAATGCCTTCAATGCGGCCAGTAAGGTAATTCCAGACATAGATGCCGCCTATATATAGGGCTGTTTTTTGATGGGAAACGTACATACGGGTGACATAACTGATGATCATACTGAGAAATATTGTAGTCAGTCGCATGTCATCGAAATTTCATGTGGCGGTGCTGCCCGAATAATTCAACACAATGAGGTGGATCCCTATGATTCCTTCAACAAAGCTTTCATGGCTTGTGCAGACGAATGGCTTGGCGGTGACGTACCGCAACGGGCACCAGGCTTTGCACCCGACGTCCCTGACCATATACCCGGGTGAGTTTCTGGTCTTGCTGGGAGCCTCCGGTGCGGGAAAGTCGACCTTGCTGCGCAGTCTCAATGGTCTGGTGCGGCCCACGGAGGGTGAAATTTGTCTGAGTGATATTGACCGGCCGCAGCAACATGCTCGGGCCATGCGCGAGCACAGACGCAGAACCGGCATGGTATTTCAGCAACATCATCTTATTGGACGGCAAACGGTTCTGGAAAATGTCCTGATGGGTCGGGTGGCAACCCGCGGAAACTGGCAGTCCGTATTCCCATGGTCGCGGGAAGATAAGTTACTGGCCTTGAGCGTCCTTGATCGCGTGGGACTTGTCGATAAGGCATTGACACGCGCCGATGCGCTGTCGGGGGGCCAGCAGCAGCGGGTGGGAATTGCACGCGCGCTCATCCAACTGACGAGCCCGTTGCGAGCCTGGATCCAGTGACGGCGGAAAGCGTGCTGACTCTGTTGCACGACATCTGTAAAACGGACCGTCTGACCGCCGTTGTCAGTCTGCACCAAATTGGATTCGCCAAAAAATTTGCTGACCGGATCGTTGGTCTGAATCAGGGCAGGGTTGTTTTTGAGGGCAAGCCTGAAACACTCACTGACGACGACATGCAACGTCTTTACTCCGCGACGACCCGATCGGAAATTCCATCGTCCGGATTTGCTCTTCCTGCGCTTCGCGCCGCTTAATCTTCAGGAGTTTTTTAATGTTTGCACGCAGAAATTTCGTTAAATCCATGGCTGTCGGTCTGCTCTCGGCCGCGCTTCCTTTGTCAGTGGCTGCGCAGGGCAAAGATCCTTCACGTCTGCGCGTTGCGCTGTTGCCGGACGAGAACGCCGCTACATTGATCCAGAATGCCCAACCGCTCAAGCAGTATTTGCAGAAAACGCTGAATAAAGAAATTGAACTCATCGTGACAACGGATTATTCGTCGATGATCGAGGCAATGCGATTCGGCCGGATCGAGATTGCTTATTTCGGTCCTTTTTCCTATGTTTTGGCCAAGTCCAAAGCCCGTGATATCGAACCTTTCGCCGTGGGCGTGGAACGCGGGTCGCCCACGTATCAGTCGGTGCTGATTGCGCACTCGGATGGTCCTGTCAAAAAGCTTGAAGATATACGCGGGAAGGCTTTTGGTTTTGGTGACCATGCGTCAACTTCCAGCCATTTGGCTCCCCGGGCCCACCTTTTGAAGACCACTGGTTTGGATGGCGAGAAAGACTATCGCGCAGTTCACTTGGGCACGCATGATGCGGTTGCTCGCGCCGTTCAGGCGGGCCAGGTTCCTGCCGGTGCGCTGTCAAAGCCCATTCTGGATTCCTTGATTCAGAATGGCACCATTGATGCTTCAAAAATTGTTGAGCTGGACCTGAGCGCCCCCATTCCCAACTATCCCATGGTCATGCAGGCCGATCTCAAGCCCGAGCTTAAGGAAGCCATCAGAAGGGCGTTCATCGATATGACCGACCAAGAGGTGTTAAAGAGCTTCCGGGTCCAGGCGTTTGCACCAACCAATGACCAGGCCTATGACGTGCTGCGCGATACCGCTGCCATTCTTAAACTTGATATCGGGAAGATGAAGTGACGAGCACGCAGATGAAATATGCGCAGCAACTGAGCGCCGACCGTCTGCGTGGTCAGCGTCAGTTGTTGTTAATGGCTGTGATCGTATTTGTTTGCCTGGTGGCTCTGGGCGTCACCGGATTTTTCGATGCCCAGCGTTTTATAGAGGGAGCGCCGGCGATGAAACAGCTGGGGTCTGAAATGATCCCGCCGAATTTCGAGCGTTGGCAGCACTGGATCATGCCGCTCAGGGATACGCTGGCCATGTCCGTGGCCGGAACGGCTCTTACCGTGGTGATGTCGCTGCCGCTGGCTTTGCTGGCCGCGCCCAATACGACACCTCACCCGGCCATCGGGCGTTTCTTGAGAATGATGCTGGCTGCATTTCGCTCTGTGCCTGAAATTATCCTTGGAATTATTTTTGTGGCTGCCGTGGGTTTTGGCGCGCTGCCCGGAGTGCTTGCCCTTGCCTTGCATTCGACGGGCATGGTAGGAAAGTTTTACGCCGAGGCCATT
>CAZMVM010000251.1:3975-4185 GCA_964569785.1 uncultured Pigmentiphaga sp.
CGATCCCAAGCCGATGGAAGCCGCAGTGGCTGCTGGCGCCAGCCGATTTCAGGTCATCATGCATTCGGTGTTGCCCCAGGTGATGCCGCAGCTTGCCGACATCACGATTTATCGCTGGGAATATCACTTTCGTGCATCGGCTGTTCTGGGCATTGTGGGCGCTGGGGGCATCGGTTTTGAGTTGATGGCTGCCTTGCGTTTGATAAAGTA
>CAZMVM010000252.1:0-4121 GCA_964569785.1 uncultured Pigmentiphaga sp.
CAAGTCCCTGCGTATTACTAATGGCGAAGCCTCGGGCCGTAGGCCCTCACCGCCGAAGGCGGGAGTAGCCCCGTGATTTATTTATCACGAGTAGCCCGCAAGCCTTGTGTGTCAACGCGAAGCGTTGTCCACATGGCGCGCAGGCCGCGTAGCGGCCGGAGAGGCCCGCAGGGCCGAGTAGCCCTTTTGTTTGGGAGGGTGTTATGAGCCGTGCCCGTCGATCTTTTTCCCCTGAGCTGCTGGCACGTCTGCAAGGTATGCCCGTGAAAACGGCGCTCGATCTGTTAGGGCTGTATTGGAAACCTGACCCGGATTTCAAGCCAGTGAAGAACTATGAGACCGAACGGCTTTATGTTTCTATCGGTGGTGGCGTGGTCGAACTGCTGGTAACCGGCCCGAAGTGGTACGACAGCAGGACAGAGAAAGGCGGCGGCGGGGCAATCGACTTGACCATGCACCTTTTCCGGCTGGATTTCGTTTCTGCCGTCAAACGCTTGCAATCGGTCTTGGGTCAGACTGCGTGATGCCCCTCAAGTGTCAACATCCGCTGCGCGGCCTGCGGCCTTGCCCAGTGGGGCGCTGCCCCTCTGGACTCCCCGCGTTCGCCACGTGGCAGGGGAGCAGGACGGGCGGCCTTTGGCCTTCGACCTGCCCCCATGCCTTTAGCGTGACCGGGTTCCAGCCGCATCAAGGCCAAGCCCTTCGGGCGGGCTGCGCCCGGCCTTGACCCGGCTTTCACCCTCCAAGCACGTGTAATCGGTCATGCCCGGATGACGGCCGCCCACAAGTGCCCAGGACGCGCAAACGAACGGCGACCAATGGTTGGGTGCCAGTGAGCCAGAAAATCGCGTCACGGCCCGCAAAACGGCTCAGAGGGCTTTCACGGCGATATTGACATTTGAGGGGCGCTGCCCCGTCTCTGGGGAGCGGTACAGGTACCTAATAGACGGTGCCGGGTGGTTAATAGACGGTGACGAGATCTTTTCCGGCAGGAATCAGGAGAAAGTGAACCGTTATTACCGGCAATTACCCCTGAAATTGCATCGGGCCTGTAGATAGACCGTCTATTAGCCACCTCCGGTTATCTGCCACACCGTCTATTGGGTACCCGCTGTCGTGGCGGATGGTGGGCTTCATGAGCGGAAGGCGGGTCAAGGCTCGCGCAGCGACCGCGTAGCGGCTTTGGCCTTGATGCGACTGAAGCGCAACAGCCTGCCTGCGAAGGGGCAGGCATAGCGTAGCGGCGACCTGCCCCCCGAGCTTCCCGGCGGCGAGGGCAGGGTGTGCAGAGGGGCAGCGCCCCTTGCCCAAGCCCGAAGGGCGCGGAGTGCATCACGTTTGCACAATCGCTGCATCATGGTTGCCTGACTGCTGCATCACAACTGTAGCCGGTGGCCGGTTTTTTAGGTTCATCGCACTTTACCGGGAAATGCGGCACGGATTTTCAGAAAGAAGTACGCCGTATCGCGATACCCGTAGGCCATTCGCTTGATGACCTTGATTCGGTTGTTCATACCTTCCAGCACGCTAGTGTTCAGCCGATAACGAGCACTGGAAACGATTCCTTCCCGGTAGGGCCCCAAATTTCTGGCAAAGCGAGCCAACGCCTCGATGCCGCTACCAAGGGCCATGTCCGTCCATTCTTGCCAAGCGCTTCTAGCTGTCGTCTCGTCTTTCGCAAACCACAGCGTCTTAAGCTGATCCTTGAGCACGTACACCGCAGTCAAAGACGCATTCGCGGCTAAGAGTTCGTCCAGCTTGACTGCTTGTTCAGGCTCCAGGTTGTCAGCATTGCGTAACAGCATCCAACGGCTGCTCTTAATCACTTTACGGGCGATCTTGTCGTCTCGTAGTTGATTTGCCTGATCGACACGCACTCGGTCGATCACTTCGCGACCGTACTTCGCCACCACATGGAACCGGTCATAGACCACTACCGCGTTGGGACACTGAGATTTCACTTCGAGATCGAAGGCCGAGTTCATGTCCATGGCCACCGCTTCGATCTGGTTCCGGGCATCGCCTAACCACTCGAAGAATGGACGGATCGCCTCACGAGAGCGGCCCTCGCCGATCCACAGAACCTGCTGGGTGTCGGCACAGGCGACCACCGTGGCGTAGCGATGCCCCTTGTGCAGGGCAAACTCGTCCATCATCAGGCGTCGCAGCTGACTTCGGTCTGGCTCGTTCAAGTCACGCTTGAGCCGCTCCATGTCAATGGTTTTGACTGTATGCCAATGTAGGCCCAAAAGACTGGCAACATGGCTGACGGGCAGCATTTGTACTAATTTCTCAATCCATTTGCGCAGTGATTGTGTAATACGGGAGCGCCCTGGTAGCCAATCGATCCGCTCTCTAGCTGGGCCGCAGTGTTGACAACGCAGCCGCCGCACTGGCACGTCCAATTCCACCCGATACTGCATAATTGGTGACTCGCGAACTCGACGCCAATTGATGTCATGCACCACTAAACAAGGGCGATTGCATCGGCTACACATTGGCGTATGTTCCTCGTCGTGCGTTAGACGGATCAGCAAAGTCTGCTCATCCAGAAACCCATGGGACGCTGGCGAAAAACCCTTCCAAAACAGGCTCCAAACGTCAGCGCTAATCATGACCATGGCCCGATTGCGAGCGGCCGATGTCTTGCGTCGCAAGCGAATCATGCTCGTCATCGCTGGGATGGTGCCTGTTGGGGTTGAAGCAGGATAGACAAAGCACTGCTATTGCGAGGATTAGGCAATAAGCAATGATCGGCCATGTGGTATCACTTGGTAAAAGTGCAATGATGAAAGTACCGATACCACCTAGCAGTAACCCACCCAAGCAGAAGTAGACTGCTGTGGCGGTTCCAGCGATGTGATCAAACCCTCGAAGTGCACCATTGGGTGCCACCGAGGCCGCAGTGGCAATGCCAACACCGACGAGCCACATTGGGGCGATGAAGCCAAGCACCGAGTTTGGTATGAGTGTCTCGCCGACAGCAAGCAACAGTGCCCCGACCACTAGGCAACCCATTCCAACTCGTAAAGTGTTCAGGCTTCCCCATCGGGGAATCAGCCGTCCCATGATCCGCGCTGTAGCCATCATCGCGATGGCCACTGTCGCAAACAGCAAGCTGAAGCTAAGTTGCGATAACGCTTGTCGGCCCATCATTAGCCAAGGGGCAGTCGAGAAGAAGACAAAGAAACTGCCCATTCCCGCGCTGTAGCAGAGGGTGTACAGCCAGAAGTTCAGGCATTTCACAGGAAGCAATAGCTGTGACCACTGTAAATCTGCCGTTCGCTGCCGCCGGGTCTCGGGCCAGAATCGCCAAGCTGCGGTAACAGCACCTATCATTGCGATTCCCAGCAAACCAAAGATTGCTCGCCACCCCAGCCAAGCGTCGACCAGCGCTCCTAACAATGGGCCTATTGCTGGAACCATCGCAAGCATAGAGCCGAGCAAGCCATAGATAACGTTGCTTTCCTCGCTGCCCGAATATATGTCGCGTACGGTCGCGAAAGTGGACACGAGACATGCCGAAGCACCGCAGGCTTGAAGAATACGGAAGCTCAGGAAAACTTCTGGTGATGAAGCTGCGGCGAGTCCGAATGAAGCCAAAATATAGGTAATTCCACCACCGAGTAATACCGGGCGGCGCCCCAGCAGATCCGATAACGGGCCAAAGAGAAGCTGACCGGCTCCAAGCAAAACCAGGTATACCGTCAACGTCAGCTGGATCGTCCCTGCACCGGCACCGAGTGCACCGGCCATGAAAGGCACCACAGGCAGATACATATCCATGCCGAGTGATGCCAACAAGTCGAATGGTGATAACAGTAATAGCGTGGCGGCAAGAGAATACCGCCAAGAAAAATCTTTAGAGCGCACGAGGCCATCTCCTTAACACAGAAGGATTTGGCGGCGCTCTCGCTGAGCGACTAGGTTCTTAAGAACGCCGCAACAACCAAAAATCGAAGGCTGCTGCGGCTTATTTGTCTGCTTTCTTGGTAGCGCTCATGTGTGGGTTATCTCATGAATGAGTCCATATCGTAACAGTCTTCACGCTAAGGTGCGATGAACCGAAAAAATTCAGTAGTGGGTGGCCGGACGACCGCCGCTGCTGATTGGTGAAAGAG
>CAZMVM010000253.1:0-4118 GCA_964569785.1 uncultured Pigmentiphaga sp.
GTCACGGGCTCGGGTAATGACGAGATCACGATCGATGGAACATTGCTGAGGAGCAATCGAGCGTTAGACATTGATCTCGGTGAGGGCGAAAACTTGCTGCGGGTGGCAGGAATTGCCAATCACACTCACATCAATGATCTGGTGTTCAAAGGCGCCGAGCTTTCGCTGGCTGGGATCACGGATGTTGAAATCTTCGATGAGGCCGGTGGAAGTATTACGCTGGGTGACAATGCAAAGTTGAACCTTGATGGCGTTGTGGTAGAGGCTGTTGGCTTCGGTTCAGGAGTCCAACTCGGCGCGCACACGCTAACCCTGGATAACACTGCAGACGAGCTTCAGGTGGTTTTCTTGGACGACTTGGATGCGGGTGTTGGCGGAACTGTTGACTTTGGTGATGCCGCAGAGACGGTTGTTCTCGTGTTCAATGGAGTGGTCGGGGATACCGAGGCGGTAGCGTTCGAAGGTGAAGCGCTGACATCGCTGACGGTTGTCGCAAACGAGGATGCAAAATTCTTGGTAGATGAACACTCCACCGAGTTGGAAGAGGTTGCTATCGTTGCCGCCGAGAATGACGTCTGGCTTGAGGTCACGCTCAGCGGTGACGCTGATGAAGACTACTCGCTCGTCGAGCTGCTCCTGGAAGACATCTCTGAGGCTGAAGACGCCGTATTCTTGATTGACCTGGTGGATACGGTGAGCTTGACGACGATTGATGTATTTGGTGGCAAGGACACGATGTTTGATATTGATGCTTCCGATGCCGGCTATTCTGGTACGGTTACCATCAATATCGGAGACTTTGGCGTTGATGCAGACGGCACCCTTGGCTTGGGTGGCTTCGCATACACTGCGAATGCAGTCGAAAGCACACGCGAAGTCTTCAAGTTCATCGGGGATGACTTCGGTGAGATCGAGATCGAAGGGTTCGAGGCCGGTGCAGGAGCTAACCGCGACCGCATTGACTTCTCTCTGTTCGATGGCATTGACAGCGCCGAGGACTTGGTCATCGTAGACAATAGCGGAGATGCCACAATCACGGCTGCAGGTGGCCAGTTCAGCGGTACGATTGTGCTGGTTGGGGTGGCTGCTGATGCTGCACTCGTAGAAAGCTTCATCTTCGCCTAGTCACCGCTACTCAACTATCGAGTTAGCTGATAGCTAGAAAAGGGGGGGCTCTGGCCCCCTTTTTTTGTCGTTGTACTCGAGAATCTTGGTGTGGCATCGGTGCTTGCACTTCACCCAGGAGAGAAAATCATTCACAGGTGGAAGAAAGTGTCTAAGGCATGCAGTGAGAACTTGCTTTGGCGGTCAACACATCTTGTCATGGCGAAGGCAAGCACACCCGCCGTCATGCGAGAATGCACTCTGGCTTTAAACTAGGGGCCGTTCTCGTCGACGGCGGGTTTTTGTTGTGACTGTGTGCTTACGTGAGGCGGCGTTGGCCGCTTTGGTTCTGGATTCCTGGCCAGCTAAGCTGGCTGCGGTGCAGGCAATGGGTGATGATTTGCCCGTTGATGCACATGTCGTTTTGACGCCAACGGCCCGGGTGTCGGGTCGTCCTGATCGGCCCGAGCTGGTGCTGCCCAAGTTTGTTAAGCAGCGTTCGGTGAGCACGGTGGAAGGGCGTGCGGCGTTGATTCATGCGTTGGCGCATATTGAGTTCAACGCGATCAATTTGGCGCTAGACATTATCTGGCGTTATTCCGATATGCCCCAGGCCTTTTATCGCGACTGGTTTAAGGTGGCGCGTGAAGAGGCTTATCACTTTGATCTGTTGAATCAACATCTAAAAAAGCTGGGGTATGCGTACGGCGATTTTCCCGCTCATGATGGGCTGTGGGAGATGGCCGAAAAAACTGCGAATGATTTGTTGGCGCGTTTGGCCTTGGTGCCGCGTACGCTGGAAGCGCGGGGGCTGGATGCGTCGCCGCAGGTGCGTCATAAGTTGTCGTCGGCGGGCGATCACGACGGCGCCGCCATTATGGACATTATTCTGCGCGACGAAATCGGGCATGTGGCTTTGGGCAACTATTGGTATCGCTGGGTGTGCGAGCAGCGCGGGCTGGATCCTGAAGCCACATACTTCGAACTGGCGACGCAATACCGCGCGCCGCAGTTGAAAGGTCCATTGAACATGGACGCACGGCGCGAGGCCGGCTTCACGGAAGCCGAACTCGACGCCTTGAACACAGCCAGGAATTAAGCGCGTTGTGAAAGCAATGCGTTGAAAGCCACGGGTTGCCGCACAGAAGACGCTGACGATGTGTTTTGCGGCTATAAGGGCTGCCTTCGGTCACGCCGTACGGCTCACCCGGGAAACTAAGTTGTTAAGCCGATGGCCGCAAGTCTTTGCCGCGGCTACTCCTGTTGCGGTTTCTTGGTGTCACCCGCAGGTTTGCGCCGGTTGTCATGCTGCTGCTGTTGTTGCTGCTGTTGGCGATCTTGCTGTTTTTGCCGGCGTCCTCCGCTGCCTTGCTGGTGCTGACCCATGTGGCTGCGGGCCCCGGCGGCGCGCGCTTCCTCCGAGGTAAATTCGTGTGCATTGCCGCTCGCGTGGGCCGCGCGTCCGCCTTGGCTGGCGATTGCGCGTTGGCGCTCCGGATCCATCGAGGCGAAGCCTCGGCCTGATCCTTGGTTTCCTTGCCTGGTAGCCATCGTAGGTACTCCTGATCTCCGTCTGCGGACGGTAACGTTGCGAACATTGATGTGCGTATGCCGCGAGTCCGCAGGGTTTTCTTCGCAACCGTTGTGCCCATTCAAACCCAGGAAAACAGCCATTTGACCGGGCAATCTCGCCGGAGTCGAAGCTTGTTGTACTTATGCGGTGCTTTTGTATGTACGTACGGCCCATGCTACTCATCCGTACGCGAACGGGAATGCGCAGCAGCAGCGTTCTGCCGTTCTTATCAAGGAAGCAGGGTTAGAGCATCGGGGCGTAAAGTCTGCATGTTGCTTTAAGCCATTCGATGCGCTTTGTTGCCAACGAGGGACAGCCCCGAGCCTTTTAGCCGCTAAAATGCGCGCTTTGTTGCTCATGCGCCGGGTACTCATGGCAGAGATTGTGGTTTTTGTACGCAGCCGTCCTTTCTTCGGGGCACAGTTGGTGATGTTCCCGGCGCTGCATCAGCTGAAGAAGTGGTGGCCGCACAAGACGCTGCGCGTGGTGGCACGTGATAATTTGCGCTCGATTTTCGAGGGGCTGCCCTGGGTGGATGAATTTGTGCATGCTCCAACGGCGTGGGCCGAGTTTGCGGCGCTGCATCGTCAATGCGACCTGTTCGTGGGCCTACATCCCAGCAGTGAGTGGCATGCGTTGGTCGCGGGCGTGCGCCGCCCTCGCTGTCGTTTGGGTTACCGCAACGCGCGGGTTGGGGATATGGTGTGGACGCATTCCATACCATTCGACGCCGGCGAGTATCGGGCCTTGCATTTTCTTAAGTTGCTGCAGTCACTGCGTCCGTTCAATCCGTATGAAACGGCACGTGAAAGCATCCAGGCGCTGGCGGATGGCACCCTGCTCGGAATGAAGCACCCGCACAACAAGCTGAGGCAACCGGGCTGCACGGCGGGGTCGCCGCCAGATGGGGAAGAAGGCACACCCAGCACGGGCAAGGGTTTGAAGCACGCCTTGCTACCGGCCAACCCCAGCCCTTCTTCGGGGAACGATCAAACGCGTGTGGTCACGATGATGCCCGGCGGGGGGGCCGGCGAGTTCAAGAAATGGGGGCTGGAGCGCTTTATGACGCTGGCCCAGCGGCTCTCCGAACGTTACGACGTGCAGTTCAATGTGGTGCTTGGCCCGGCCGAGCAGGCAGAAGCCAGTGCGTTGGCGGATAGCCAGCGCGACGACCTGCGGGTGTGGGTAAGCCCCAGTTTGCCCGAACTGGCGCGGGTGGTGGTGGGTTCGGATTTGGTGGTGGCCAACGACTGTGGGCCGTCGCATGTGGCGCAGTGTTCGGGGGTGCCGTTTGTGGGGTTGTTTGACGCGCACAAGCCGGAGTGGTTTTGGCAGCGCGACGCGGCGCACTGCCTGGTGCCTACCCCGGGTGCAGAGTTGCAGAGCCTGCCCGTGGACGACGTGGCCAAAGCGTGCGAGGCGTTGCTATCAGGTGGAAAGA
>CAZMVM010000254.1:0-4048 GCA_964569785.1 uncultured Pigmentiphaga sp.
CTCACCGAATCAAACGCTGCTTTAACGGGTTACTGCACCGCCAACGGTCGACTGCTTGGTTCCGGCGTCGTTTGGCGCATGGGCGACGCCAGCGAAGCGGCCTGTTTGATGGTAGATGCCAGCATTGCCGACTCTCTCGTGAAGCGGCTGCGAATGTTTGTACTGCGCGCCAAAGTTGCTCTAGACCTCGTCCCGCTGCAGGTTTATGGTGTATGGGAATCCGAACCCACCGGGGCCGCTGATGCCGTGGGCAGCGTTAACGACGTTGCGTCCCTAGGGCTTTCAACGCAGGTGTGGGATCGGCGCACGACGGCGGCATCCACGTGGATTACCGCGCCGGACAGCAATCTGCAACCGGGGTTGACGCGATGGTGGTGTATTACCGAACACCTGCCTGATGTCCCCAGTCAAGATCAAACGTTGGCCGAAGCTTGGCAAGCATACGATATTGCCGCCGGCTTACCGTGGATACAAGCACCAACACAGGAGATGCTCACGCCACTGATGGCAAACTTCGATCTGATTGATGGCGTAAGCTTTACTAAGGGCTGCTATCCCGGTCAGGAAGTCGTCGCGCGAAGTTACTACCGTAGCAAACCGAAGCGGCGGCTCGCGTGGGGAACCTTTGTCGCCCAGGGCGAGTCTACACGAGTGCCAGACCTTCCAGGTCTGGACATCTACGACGCCAGCAGCGCCTCAATCCCAGTCGGCCGTATCATCAATGCGGCTGCGGCACAGGGCGTCGTACATGTACTCTTCGAAGCTCCCCTCTCTCTCATCCAAAGCGAGAACGCACAGCTGCGCGTACTTGAGGCCAGCGGTCCCGAACTTCAGGTTAAGGCGTTGCCGTATGCACTCGTGCCTGAGAGTGATGGCGGGCGCGGTTAAGCCCGGCTAGGCACCCATAAGCAAATCAACTCGAACCTTATGTGTCCAACCATTTTGCGCTGATACGTATGCTCTATGCCACCCTCGTTTTGGGCGTAAGCGTCTATGCCCTTTGACAGCTACCTGCTCGGGTTCGGCAAAGGGTTTCTATTCTCGCTGGCAACCCTGCTGCCGATTTTGAATCCGACCGCCACTGCGCCAATTTTCCTGTCGCTCACCACCGGAGCCTCGACACAGACCCGTGCTGTACTGGCTACTCGCATTGCACGCAATGTTTTCTTGCTGTTAATGGTGGCAATCATGGGCGGGTCGTTTGTACTGAAATTTTTCGGCATCTCGCTCCCGGTAGTGAGTCTGGCGGGTGGTCTTCTGGTCGCGACGACTGCCTGGCGATTATTGAATTCTCCCGATGCCGGAGTACAGAGGGCAGCCGAGCTCGCCGAAGGATACACCCCTGAGACGGCCCGTAAGCAGGCCTTTTACCCCCTAACCTTTCCGATCGCCTGTGGCCCGGGCTCCGTAGGCGCGGCCATCACGGTGGGGGCCAGTTTGCAAGACCACCAATTTACCGTCGGTATAGTACAAATCGCGGGAGCAGTGCCGGCGCTCGCCGTTATTGGCATTGCCGTCTATCTTTGCCTTCGCTTTGCCCAGCAACTGCTGCGTCCCCTTGGGGACAGTGGCACCGTAGTCTTCATGCGCATGATGGCATTCATACTGCTGTGCCTGGGGGTGCAGATTATGTGGAACGGAGTTGTGGGGCTCATTGAACAAGTATCACACTACCTTTAAGTAGCCGCATGTTTTGGTTAACCCACCCTCGCAATCTGCTGGGCGCGCTCGCGATCGCTGCATTCGCAGCCTTCGGTTTCGCCCTGTTCTCACAGCACGTACTGGAGATGCAGCCGTGTGCCTGGTGCATCTTGCAGCGCATGATTTGTTTAACGGTTGGTATTGCCGCAGGTGTAGGCTGGCTACTAAACCGGCCGGCTAGCCTGTTTGGCGCGGGGACCTTGACGTTGCTGCTTGCGCTGAGCGGTATCGTCGCCGCTTGGTATCAGCATACGGTGGCAGCCAACCTTTTTTCTTGCGACCTGACGTTTGCAGATCGTTTTGTTGCTGCCTCCGGGCTCGACCGTCTGCTGCCATCCATATTTGGCATTTATGCCACGTGCGCTGACAGCGTGACTACTTTGCTGGGTGTGCGCTACGAACTCTGGACTTTGCTCTTATTCGCGCTGATGGCTATGGGTGCGGCGGGCGTCCTGCTTACGACAGGAAGGCATTATCAGAAGGTCCCGGATGCACGGGGTTGATCAAGCCGCGTAGGAAATTACCTGCGACATAGCCCCGCGCGCCGCTTTTTCTAGGATGCTTGCTTCGGACGTTGCCGATTCAGCAAACACCTCTCCAATCATTATGAGTGCTGGTCCATCGCTCAGGTGCTCAGCAGTCTTGGCAAGCTGGCCTACCGTTGTCGCCCAGCAGCGTTCGTTCGGTAACGTGGCATTTTCCACCAGCACGGCGGTTCTGCTGGGCGGTACTCCTGCTTCCAGCAGCGTCAGCGAGACCCGCGCAGCCTGCCGACTCGCCATATACAACACGGCAGTATCCGCAGAAGTTACCGATTGCACCCAGGTGTTATGCGGCTCGCCCGTCCCCATTGCCGGGGTAGCGAACACCACGTTGCGGCTGAGGCCGCGCTGTGTCAGTGACTTCCTGATCCCTGCGCTGGCCCCAAATGCAGCACTTATCCCTGGCACAATTTCGACCGCGATCCCCTGCGCGGAGAGATAGTCGATCTCTTCTTGCGCCCGACCGAACAACATCGGGTCTCCGCCCTTGAGCCGAACGACGGTTTTATAACGTTGCGCTGCTCGCACGAGTTGTTGGTTAATGAACTGCTGCGTGCTCGACAATTTTCCGCAGCGTTTCCCCACAGGCAGTAGAACTGCCTTGGAAGCCATAGCAAGAACTTCAGGTGCAACCAGTGCATCGTGTAAAACGATGTCGGCTTCGGCCAGCAAGCGTGCCGCACGCAGCGTCAGCAGATCGGCTGCACCCGGGCCGGCACCCACGAGATAAACGGTTCCAGTGGGGCGCGCCGGGGCGCGACGCGGTAATTGGCTCATGCGAGTTCTCCTGGCCCCGTCACAGCTTCCACCCCGCGAGGCAACGGCGGCGGATTGCCCTGCTCGACTCCCCTTGCTCGGTTAGCGATCCATACCCTTGCTGGTAGGCCCGGTGAAAAAAATGTAACTGAGCCGAGGCCGCGTCTGGCCCGTGCCCCTCCTTTAGTACAAAGCTATCGAAGCCGCAGCGCGCCAGATAATTCACGGTGTCGACCAGTACGTCGCCAATTGCCCTAAGTTCGCCTTGCCAGCCCAAGCGTGTACGTAGCAAACGTCCCGCGGTAAACCCGCGACCGTCCGTGAATGATGGGAAATCCACGGCGATCAACACCAAGCCCTCGAGCTTGTTGGATAATGCATCGAGCGCGTCCCCCGGCACAACACGCAGCCCCACAGGCGTTCCCCGTTGGTTCAACACATCACGGTGCTTGAGCCAGGTTGTCACGGGCACGAGCCATTTACCCTCAACGGGAGGGAGCGCCAACTCGTCGTTGGGAACAAATTGCTGCCATTCATCCAGCGCTGCCGCTAGTACGCGATGCTTACGCATGAACCACCTCTCTGCTGCTCGCATCCGGCTTGGCATCGGGCGCATAAACAGCCTGCTTGAATGGCTCCAGCCCTACGCGCTCGACGGTTTCAATAAAGCGCTCGTCGTCTCGCTCGCGCAGCTCGAGATAGACGCGGATCAGGGTCTCGATCACATCGGGTACTTGATCACGGGCGAAAGCACGACCGATAATCCGGCCGATCGCGGCTCCACCCCCCGGTGACTGGACGTCTTCATGCTGGCGCTGCTTGGCACTGGACGCATCGTGGAGGGTTCCATCGTGTTCGATCGCGGCGCGGGGTGGCGTGCTTTGCTTCCCCCCTACTGTAATCTGATACCACTCTTGACCATTCTTATCGACTCCCAGGATGCCGATGTGACCGACGTGGTGATGCCCACAGGCATTGATGCAACCCGATATGTTCAGATCCAGCTCGCCGATGTCATACTGGTAGTCGAGATCGTCGAAGCGCTGCTG
>CAZMVM010000255.1:0-4034 GCA_964569785.1 uncultured Pigmentiphaga sp.
ACAGTATTCGGGCAGATGAAAGAGTCCGAGAAAGTCGGTGAAATCGCTCTTGAGAAACCGCAACTGCCTCAGATACTCAAGCTCATCATCGGTGAAACGCAGCTGGCAGAGGTAATGGACCTGTTCTCGTATTTCGCTGAGATAAGGGCGCAAATCGACGTCCGGGGTCAAACATTGAAACCGGTATTCGACTTGAGCAGCCGGAAAATGGTGGAGCACCACCTGCATCATGCTGAACTTGTGTAAGTCGGTGTCCAGCAGCGAAGTGATAATCATGTGCTGAGAGCCTACCTTGATTTCTATCGACTATGCGTTGCTTCAGGCTGGGCCTGCAGGGCAACAACGGCAGGCCGGCATTCTAACCGTCTCACGGCTGATCGTTATGCTTTAGACTTGCCCGCCGCAGCGGAAGCTTCATTCTGACCGCCATAAGCGACCGCTTCCGACTTACCTGAACTGACGCCGTACACGTGCTCGGGCCCCGGGAATACCCCGTCAGCCACTTCCTGGACGTAACGGCGAAAGGCCTGCAGAATGATGCCATCCGTCTTCTCGGTGGCTGTTAAGCCGCGAGTAAAGTCCTTCACAAAACGGGCTGGAGATGCAGTCAGCCCAAGCATGTCGTGCATGACAAGCACCTGCCCGTCGCAAGCAGCACTGGCCCCGATACCGATCGTCAGCAAAGACGTGTGCTCGCAGACGCGTCGAGCAACCGGTTCTGGCACCCCTTCGATCACCAGCATGGCGGCTCCTGCTCGCTCGAGCGCCTGAGCATCGGCCACGATGCGCTCAGCATCCTCTTCATTCCGGCCCTGCACCCTGAAGCCGCCCATGGCGTGCACCCGTTGCGGAAGAAGGCCCACGTGACCACACACCGGGATGCCGGTTTGCACTAAAAGGCTGACGGTCTCGCTGAGCTCCGCCCCGCCCTCAAGCTTGACCATATGCGCACCCGCTTGCATCAGTCGCACCGCATTGCGCAGCGCGATTGCGGGCCCTTCCTGATACGAGCCAAACGGCATGTCCGCGACGATCCACGCCCGTGAGGAACCACGCACCACACATCCCACGTGGTAACAGATGTCGTCGACAGTGACGGGCAGGGTTGAGTCGTTTCCTTGAACTACCATGCCCAGCGAATCGCCCACGAGCAGGCAATCGACTCCGGCTTCGTCCATCATGCGTGCAAATCCCGCGTCGTAACAGGTGAGCATCGAGATTTTGCGCCCGGAGGCAAGCTGCTGACGTAATGTGGTAAGGGTATGGCGCATAACTATGTCGGGTTTACGTATCTGAAATTAAGGTAAGCAGGGTGAGTGCCCCAAGACCTTCAAGCGCACTGACAGGGCTATCGTCTGTCGCGGTAGCGTTACCTACGGGTTCTGAACGCCTGACAAAGCGACGTGATACTCGCACGTCCTGAGCATTATCACAAAACAGTAGCACAATGGTTCACTGGCAGCACGTTCGTGACGCAATCCTCAGGCCGTCGCGCCAAAAGCGCGGCTAGCGCGCAAGGCGTAAAATAGAGAGTTGCGCTCCGCGGCGCGCGCCGCCTTACGTCATTATTTGTGAAGCCGGAGTCTAACGCATGACCCACGTTGTTACCGAAAACTGCATCAAGTGCAAATTTACTGACTGCGTCGATGTCTGTCCGGTGGACTGTTTCAGAGAAGGCCCTAACTTTCTCGTGATCGACCCGGACGAGTGTATCGACTGCGCGGTCTGTATTCCTGAATGTCCTGCGAACGCCATTTTCGCCGAAGAGGATGTGCCCCAGGATCAGCTCCATTTCATTCAACTCAACGCTGAGCTATCTGCGGAGTGGCCTGCCATTACGCGCACCAAAGAGCCTCTGCCCGATGCGGATGAATGGAACAACGTACCCGATAAACTTCAGTATCTCGAACGCTAAAAGCTTTACGTCGAGGGAACGCTCGTCCTGACGTTCCGGAGCTCCATATTCCGCCGTTTGGCCCGTCGGCCACTACGTATGAATGTCCGCTGCTAAGTACTCCACCGAGACCATCACCGAGGTACGCACCTGGGTGCCAGGTAAGCTCTTTTCGTTTCGCTGCACGCGTAATCCCGGCTTCCAATTCACTCCTGGCCAATTCGCCCGCCTTGGCGTACGGTCGCCCAGCACGAACGAAATCCTTTGGCGCGCATATTCGATGGTGTCGGGCCCGCATGACGACTACCTCGAGTTTTTCTCGATTGTGGTTGAAGAAGGCGCCTTTACCAATGTGTTGGTCAACCTGAAGCCGGGCGACACCATTTATGTAGAACGCACGGCGTACGGTTTCATGACGCTCGAGCGCTTTGCCCATAACGAAAGGCGCTTCGAGTACTTGTGGATGATGGCCTCCGGTACCGGCTTGGGGCCGTTTCTTTCGATTCTGGCGCACTCACAAGTTTGGCAAGAATTTGATCGCATCATTCTGGTGCATAGTGTGCGACACCCCGAGGAGCTGGCATACGCTGACGAGATTCAGGCGTATCGCGAAAAGCCAGGGTATAGCGAGTATTTCCTTGGGCGACCCAACAAACTCACCTACGTGCCCGTCGTCACTCGGGCACCCAACGCGGATTCCCGTTGGTTGACGCGGCGCCTGCCCCAACTCATCGACTCCGGCGAGCTCGAGGCCGCTGCACAGGCGGAGCTCGACCCGCTCAAGGCATGTGTCATGCTGTGCGGTAACCCCGAGATGGTCACCGACCTGCGCCAGCTCTTGCACCGAAAAGGATTTCGTGCTCCGCGGCGGGGTCAACCGGGGAACCTTACTGTTGAGCACTACTGGTAAGACTCCGCGGCGTTAGTTCAACTTCATTCAAACCGTTCACACACACGCCTCCCGTTCGCCTCACGAGCCCGCCGCGTAAAATAGGAATTATTTGCCTACGCGTCGGTCGAAATCTGTTGGTGGGGCGATACATGTTGCAGTGCAGCATGTGTTGCGTTGCAATAAAATGATGGATCTCCTCCACAAGGACTACGCCTTGCTTTATCAACTTTACGATTGGCAACGATCATGGCTTAGCCCGGTCGCTGCTCTCGCAGGGGTGGGTGCGCAGTGGTTTTCAAACCCACTTAGCCCATGGGCTTACGCCCCCACATCGCCATACATCGCCGCTGGGCTCGATCTTGCCCACCGTCTTGGCAAAGAGTATGAGAAGCCTGCTTGGAATTTGACGAGCACGGTGGTCGACGGCACCGAAGTCGACGTAGTCATCGAACGGGTTATCGATAAGCCGTTCGGTCAACTGATCCACTTCAAGCGCATACTACCCACTGAACGAGCCCCAGACCCGCCGCTGCTGATCGTCGCTCCCCTCTCCGGCCACCACGCCACGTTATTGCGCGATACGGTACGAACGCTATTGCCCGACCATGAGGTGTACATTACCGACTGGGTCGATGCGCGTATGGTGCCACTCACCGAGGGCCCCTTCGGCCTGGACGATTACGTTGCTTATGTGCGGGAGTTTCTCCAATGGTTGGGACCTAACGCCCATGTTATGGCGGTGTGTCAACCCACGGTACCCGTACTGGGCGCGGTCGCGCTGATGGCGGAAGACAACGACCCGGCCTTGCCGCGCTCTATGATTATGATGGGAGGCCCCATCGACCCGCGTTGCTCACCCACGCAGGTCAATAGCCTGGCAACCACCAAGCCGTACGAGTGGTTCCAGAGCAACCTCATACACCGCGTTCCTCCGCGGTATCCGGGTGCGGGGCGTCTCGTCTATCCAGGATTCTTGCAATATGCGGGTTTTGTCTCCATGAATCCTGGACGACACCTGCAATCACACTACGACTACTTTCTCAAGCTGATCCAGGGCAATGACGACGACGCCGAATCGCATCGCCGTTTTTACGACGAATACAACGCGGTGCTCGACATGGCAGCCGAGTTCTACCTGGATACCATTCGCACAGTCTTTCAGGAGTACAAGCTGCCTAAGGGCATCTGGGACGTAGCCGGCAGGCGGGTCAAGCCCGAACACATCAAAACGGTAGCCCTCTTCACCAT
>CAZMVM010000256.1:0-4003 GCA_964569785.1 uncultured Pigmentiphaga sp.
CGCACAGCTTTCGCCACTACCCCCTCAAGATAGCGTGTCTACCAATTCCACCACGACGGCTACGCAGTGCGTGAAGACATAAATTATAGCACGACTTTAACCCCTGTTGTCTACTGTGCCCGTGTGCGCCGGTTTCCGCACAGCAGCGCCATTAAGGCTAAAACTTGGATTAATCGGCCGCGAGCGCTTCCTCTGCACCCGCTTATTCGCGCGAGTCAGTTTCTGAGAAAGGGACAGATTCATTCCCGCCTTCAGTTTGAGCACTATCGACACTCTCGGCACCCGATGTTTGAGCGTTGGCGTCGGCACCCCTATCAGCCTCAGAAGTTGTCTCAGCCGAGCGCGCTCCAGTGGTCTCAGCAGAATCTTGTGCATTCGTGTCGCTCACTGTCGGAACCGTCTCTCTAGCTGCATCAATTGCTGGCGCTTCCGCTTGTCCATTAGAGTCGGGTGCTGTGTTTTCAGTTCCGGCGTCCGGCTTTACAGCAGGTGCTGCTGGCTCTGTATTGGTCGCCGCAGGAAGCTCGGCGGGAGTTTCCGCTGCCGGCCCACTCCTTTCTTCGGTGGGATCGCTTTGTGCCGGACTTTCCGGCTGGTTCGCACCGCCATCAGCGTTCGTCGTGCCTGCGGGCGCAAGGTCAGCGTTTCCCGAGCTGGGCTCCTGAGGAGCATCATTTGCGGTGTCGTTGCCCGCTGCCGAAGGGCTTGCAGTGGAAGCTGCTGGGTCAATCGCCGCCGGTGCCGCGTTACTATCGGGCGCTTCTACATTGTCTGTGGACATGGGTGCGGGTATAGACGCGTCCTCATTGAAGAGGCCTGGCACCTGAGGAATGGAGGGATCGATTTCCTCGTACTCTTCCATCACCCCCACCGGAGCGGCCGTGGGTGAAGTACTGTGCGAGAGATAAGCCATGACGCCCGTGGATACGAAGAAAATGATGGCGGCCCACTTCGTGGTGCGGGACAGAAAGTTGGCGGCCCCAGCCGCCCCGAAGAGGCTTCCCGCCGAGCCGCCACCAAAGGCTGCTCCTGCGTCGGCGCCTTTGCCATGCTGCAGCAGTACCAACCCGATGATGGTCAGCGCTGAAAGCACCTGCACGACCAACACCAGGGTAAGAATCAAAGACATTTTCTCTTGCTCCAGAAGGCGAACCCGTCAACCAGCCCCCAATCGGGGGCAGGAACGCGTCCGCGCGATAATTATCAACGTGCTTGGGCGATATTCAAATGTACAGGCATCGGACTTTCGCGTGAAATCAGCCCTGCCCTCCGCTACCGGGCTTCGCCTCAAGCGCGGCGCGCACAATGTCGCTGAACTCTCCCACGTCAAGCGAGGCACCACCAATCAGACCGCCATCGATATCCGGCATGATGAAAAGCTGAGGGGCGTTAGACGCCTTTACGCTCCCACCGTATAAAAGCGGAACCTTGGGCACGCCAAGCGACGCAAGCTGTTGACGGATCGCGCCATGCACTTCTTGCGCTTGTTCCGGCGCGGCTGTCTTACCGGTGCCGATGGCCCATACAGGTTCGTAGGCAATCACCAGCTTGCCCACCTGCTCGGCCCCTAAAGCAAAAACGGGCTTGAGTTGTTCTTCAATGACGTGCAGCGTTCGGCCGTCTTCGCGCTCAGCCAGGGTTTCACCCACGCATACCACCGGTGTAAGCCCTGCTTTCAACGCAGTAGCTGCTTTACTTGCCACCAGTTCGCTAGACTCACGATGTCGTGCACGGCGCTCGGAGTGACCAACCAAGACGTAGCGACATGCGAAATCTGACAGCATGGACGCAGAGACCTCGCCCGTATAGGCGCCAGACTCCTTTTCGCTGACGTCTTGGGCACCCCACTGTATATCAGTCTCGGCAAGCACTGACTGGGTTTGTGCAAGATAGGGAAAGGGCACGATGACGCCGCGGCAAACGTCGCGCAGACCAGCGATGTTTTTCTTGAGCCCTTCGAGCAAAGTCAAGTTTGCCGCAAGCGAGGCGTTCATTTTCCAGTTGCCGAGCACCAGCTTGCGGCGCGCGTTGGAAGCGGCTGAATTATCGAACATTGTCTAGAACCGGAAGGCACGCCACGTGGGCGCACAAATCAGAAGATCGGAAAAACTCTTGATTGTACCGGGTTTTGCCCCGTTTTCAGCGAGTTATCGCACAGATTGAAAGAGAACCACGCCATGGAGAATCCTTTTGCAGACGATGGGCGACGGAATCTTTAAAGACTTGAGGGGGCATCCATGGCAGGGATATTGCTGAAAAAGCTCTGGATTCTCAGGAGTAACCCATGAGCAAAAAGCCTAGCGACCAGCAACGCCCGACCCATCGCCCCCCTCCTCCACTGAAGCAGGACGGAGGGCTGGGCGAACCCCAGTTCGATGATCGTCCTCAGCATGAAGACGAGGTGCTGAGCGATCTGCTTCAGCGCTCAAGTCCGGAGGATCGCCCTAGTGCAGATCCCGGCAAGAAGGACACACCAAAGCAAGCAGGGCCGGTTGACGCGCCGGAATCATCTCGGCCCGGTTCAACCGCGGACAAGAGCAACGAAGGGAGCCCAGACAAACCGCAGAAATAAGGCAGTTGTCAGGTGTTGACCTTTCGGCCTCTGGCGCAACGTATTACCCTAATCGCTGGAGCGTACTTGAGGCCACATTCAACACCCATGTCCCACCTTGGTATTACCCTGCGACAGCTGAAGGTTTTTATGGCGCTCGAGCAAACCCGCAATTTTCGCCAGGCCGGTGAGCTCATCGGGTTGTCGCAACCCGCGGTGAGTCGTTCGGTTAGCGAGCTGGAACGTCAGCTGGAGCTGCGGTTGTTCGACCGCACAACCCGTGAAGTAGTTTTGACCGAGGCGGGCCAAATGCTCGCCCAACGCCTGCCGCGCTGGATGGATGAACTCGACAATACGCTATTGGAACTGCGGCATTGGGCCCGGGCGCGGCGCGGCAAGGTTCGAGTGGCCTCAGCGCCCACTTTATCGGCGAGTCTGATGCCTTTGTGCCTGGCCGAGTGCGCGGAGCGGGAACCGGGGTTGGAAATTCTGTTGCTGGATCGCACCCAACAGGACGTCTTTGAAAGCATCGTTACAGGCGAAGTAGATTTCGGCGTCATCGTCGAGCCGGAAACTTCACAGCTGGGCTCTGTGCGCCACGAAACGATATTGCGCGACCCTTTCGTGGTGGTTGCCCCCAAGGAGCACCCCTTGGTGGATTCGGGTAAGGAGCCCGCATGGAAGGACTTGGAAGGCGCCCCGCTGATCTTGCTCGACCACTCGTCTGGCAGCAGACGTCTCATTGATCGTGCACTGAGTTCGCACGGAATCAGTGTTCAAGTCGTGCAAGAGGTTGGACACCCCACTACCGGTTTCGAAATGCTGCGCGCGGGACTTGGAATAAGCATCATGCCGGGGCTCGCCATACCGGAGACTGGTCTGCCAGGTTTGCTAGCCCGCCCTCTGATCCCACGTATCGAGCGCGATATCATGTTGGCTCATCGACGCAACCGGCTGCCCTCACCACTGGCGCAGTGCGTTTGGGACCTGATCCGTGAGTGCGCCGATAAGGTTGGCGAGCAACGACAACACCTCTGGCGGCCAGCTTAGCAGCGGCGAAAACGTTACGGCCGTTAACTCGACCGCAATCCTTCCATGAAGAAGCGCCCCAAAAATCCCTCGGCGCAGTCGAAAGTGCCGCAGATTTCGAAGTGATTAAGCCCTTCCGCCATTGCCTCTCGCACCGGTACTCCGGCCGCTCTTAGCTTTTGCGCCAACGCCTTGGACTGTCGGATGAACTCGGGCGACTCCTGATTCCCGTAGGTTATCGCGATGGGAACGCGAGGGTCGAACGACTGCCGATACGGACTGAGTGCATGAATTTCGACTGGGTCCAATTGCAGATAGGTGCGGCGGCTGGAGTAACTGACGGGCTCAAGGTCATAGATACCGCTACACAATAAGACATCACGCAAAGCTTGTGGGTGCTCAGGCACGAGGACCGACCAGTCA
>CAZMVM010000257.1:0-3995 GCA_964569785.1 uncultured Pigmentiphaga sp.
CCATGGCTGCATAGCGTTGCTACTTCTGAGCACCGTTAAAAATGGGGGGATTACCAAGACTACGCCGACGATTGCGGCGGCGTAAAAGAAATCTTCAACGCCATTCGTGTGGTACGGCGAGATCAATAATGACGACAAACTCCACAACCGCCAACACCGCGTCAGATAACTTGACAGCGGAAGAGCGCGAAGTGCGAATGACGGCGACGGGGGTAGGATGCAGTGTCAGGCATCAGGCACCGTCGCCGAATGTTTAGCAGCTGTGAGCCCGATGCAGGGAAATGCGGCTGGCTGCGGGAGTGAATCCAAGCGGGTAGATGCACGTACACCCTTCGCCCCATTGGGCGAGGGGAAATCGCTAGAATAGAAGATTGGCCCTTGTGTGTCAATGCCGCGGGGGCCCCTTGCTGCGTGGCTTGTCGTCGTGGTCGACTGGCAGCACGCTATCCCACCATTGACGAGCTGAATTAATAACAACGGCAAGGGCCTCGGGGTCACGCTTCCACAGCGCTGCAAAGTATGACTTCAGTTGCTCGGTGGTAATGTGCGGTGGGATGGGCGGTACATTCGGGTCGGTGCAGAATTCAATCAGGGTGGGCACCTCGGCCTCCAGGGCTTCATCCCAGGCCTCGCCCACGTCCTCGGGCCGGGTCACGCGTAAGCCGCCCAAACCAATCAGCCGCGCGTACTCAGCGTAGGGGAAATCTGGAATTTCTTGCGACGCGGGAAACTTCGGGTCGCCTTGTAACCCGCGCTGCTCCCACGTTACCTGATTTAAGTCCCCGTTATTCAGCACCATCACCGTTAAGCGGGGGTTCGACCAATGACGCCAGTATTTGCCGATGGTAATCAGCGCGTTGATGCCGTTCATCTGCATCGTGCCATCGCCCACCAGTGCGATCACATGCCGGTCGGGGTGCGCAAACTTGGCCGCGATCGCATACGGTATGGCCGAGCCCATGGAAGCTAACCCACCTGACAAGGAAGCCATCATCCCATAGCGGATTTCTAGCAAGCGGGCGTACCAGTCCGTGGTAGAGCCCGAGTCACACGTGATGATGCAGTTGGGCGGCAGCCGCGGAGACAATTCCCAAAACACGCGCTGGGGATTAATGGGGTTGGCTTTGCTATGGGCCCGCGCTTCCAGCACCCGCCACCAGCGCCGCACCGCACGCTCGACGCGCTCCTGCCAGATCAAGTCAGTGCGCGGCTGCAGCAAGGGCAACAGGGCTTGTAGCGTGGCTTTGCTGTCACCGACCAGGCTAACTTCCATGGGGTAGCGTAGGTTCAGCATTTTGGGGTCGATGTCGATTTGTACACCCCGCGCTTGCCCCTCGCGCGGCAGGTATTCCGAGTAGGGAAACGACGACCCCACCATAAGCAGCGTGTCGCAGCGGTTCATCAGCTCCCAGCTGGGTTGCGTGCCCAGCAGCCCGATGCACCCCGTAACGTAAGGCAAGTCGTCGGGGATCGCCGCTTTGCCTAACAAGGCTTTGGCGACACCGGCACCCAACCGCTCGGCCACATCAATAATTTCCTGCGTAGCATGCAAAGCCCCTGCGCCCACCAGCATGGCCACCTTTTCTCCCGCGTTCAGAATATTGGCAGCACGCTGCAAGTCCGCCGCTGCGGGTACCGAATAATGCACAGGCTGATCGATACCCGTATGCACCGTCCCATGCTGGCGTGGCGGCGCCGCGGCTTCCAGGTCTTGCAAGTCGTTGGGCATGATGATGCACGTCACTGTACGCCGGTCGCGTGCAATGCGCATGGCGCGGTCAACCAAATGCCGAACCTGTGCCGGCAGCGTGGCCATATGCACGAATTCGTGGGCCACGTCTTTGAATAATGTGAGCAGATCGATCTCTTGTTGGTAGTCGCCGCCCAACGCCGTGCGCGCCTGCTGACCGACAATCGCCACCACGGGTTGATGGTCGAGCTTGGCGTCATACAACCCGTTCAACAAATGAATCGCACCCGGCCCCGACGTGGCCAGGCACACGCCGACCTCGCCCGTGAACTTTGCATGCGCACACGCCATGAAGGCTGCCGCTTCTTCATGACGGGTTTGAATGAACTCGATGTTGGGCCCTTGCTTGGTGGCGCGATCGAGCGCTCCCATGATGCCGTTAATCCCGTCACCCGGGTACCCGTAGATGCGTCGAACGCCCCACGCATAGAGCCTCTGCAGCAAGAAATCGCTTACCGTCTCCACCATGCATCCTGTTGCGTGTTTGCACAATCTGCTTGCAATCAGCAACCGACATGCCGAGACAGCGTCGCTCAGTATTTTGCGTGATACGCAGATGCGCGGGTGTTACGAGAATGAGCATCCGCTGGGGGCCTTGTGGCCAGAAGGCCCATAAAAACTAGATTTCCGTGACTCAGTCGGAAGGCTGCACAGGCATCGAGAAAGTTGCGTCTCTGCGCTTCATTTGCGTGATACGAAAAATTCGGCTGAAAGAGTGTGACGACCGTCACATCATAGACTGTCACGCTTCCTTACCATTCGACGCGTCGCTTAGTTTGTAAGCGCAAATGGCGGACGGCGTACGTGCACGTGCGCCACAGGTTAATCCGCAAGCCATGATTCTCCGAATTGCCCGGCCAACAATACCGGCAAATGGGCAGACATGGTGCAACTTAACTTTAGGAGCCTGAAGTGACCCTACCAGTCGAACAGATGCAAACAGCCGTTGCATCGATTTTTATCAGCTACTTTAACCGTGCGCCCGAATTCGAGGCGATGGATCACTACACCCGCCTGTTCATCGAGCTGCTTGACCAGGAGGGTGATTCTCCCACCGCTGAGCCGGATGCCTTCAAGAAGTTGTCGGCACAAATCTATCTTGATGGTACCGCACACGGTGAAGTGCCCAGCGGCCCCACCGTAACCGACGTTTGGTACGTCACGCATTTGTACCGCAATATCCTGGGCCGCGAGCCGGATGAAGAAGGTCTGGCATACTGGACCGGCCAGCTGGAGTCTGGAGCTCTTGAGCGTCCTGAGCTCGTTGCCCTCATCATCGACGCGGCCATGAATGATTCGCGCGATGCGGCCTACGTCAATAACCGCACCGAAGTTGCGATCGAGTTCTCCAGCTGGGAAAACTCCCGTCCCTCCATCCTGGACGACCTGCCCTACAACGCAGCCGAGGTGCTCGAGGGTGTGAACGAAACCCGTGAGTCTGTAGAAGCTGCTCAGGCAAAGCTGTACGCGAACACTGGCACAAATGGTGGAACCTATACTCTCACCATTGGCGAGGACACGATAGTCGGTACTGATAAGAACGATGTCTTCAATGCCCCTCTCGTTCAAGATAGGGCTGGTGATCTGGTGCAGACTCTGGAGGACATCGATGACCTGGATGGCGGTGCAGGAATCGATACACTAAATGCGACTCTCAACGGAAGCACGCCACCGGCTGCGCCGCGCGTCAACAACATTGAGATCTTCAATTTGCGCGCAACCGAAACATCTGTGCTCGATTTCGCAAACATTTCTGGGGTTCAGGAAATCTGGAACTCCAGGTCGGCTAATACGATTGCATTAAGCTACGATAATGCGTCGATAGCGGCGACTTACGGTGTGCGTGATACCGCGGCTACGACGTCAATTTCGTTCGCAAGTAACCTGGGCGGCGACGCCGATGTTCTCAACCTCATCTTCTCCAATGCAGGTACAGAGTCTAGAGCCGCGGACATTCTCTCCGGTCAGGCGGCGGACATCGAAGTCCTCAACGTGACCGCTCAAGGCACGAACTTCGTTAATCTTGACGCTTTCGACGCTGCGAAGAAGTTGAACCTCACTACGAGCGGTGCTCTCGAACTGGAAATCGAGGATAACGACCTCACCGACATCACCATTACCGGGTCGGGAGAGCTCAACCTGGTTGATACGGAGGCATTCGCTGCTGTTAAGATCGTCGATGCTGCGGATTTCAGTGGCGACTTGACACTGGATGTTAGTGGGTCGACTGATCTGGAGACCCTTG
>CAZMVM010000258.1:0-3994 GCA_964569785.1 uncultured Pigmentiphaga sp.
AGCTCGATGCCGTGTCGCGCGCGAAGTACAAACGAACGGAGGGTAACGGAATCGACTTTGCATTGCTTACCGACGGCCTGGAGGCCGAGCGCGAGCAAGGCATCACTATTGACGTGGCCTACCGCTACTTCTCGACACCCTTGCGTAAGTTTATTGTGGCTGACGCGCCCGGGCACGAGCAATACACGCGGAACATGGTAACGGGCGCATCGACCTCCGATGTTGCCATCATCCTGATCGATGCAACCCGTGTCCGCGACGGCCAATTGCTCACTCAAACCAAACGGCACACCGCCTTAGTACATTTACTAGGTTTGCGACATGTGATTGTCGCCGTCAACAAAATGGACCTGGTTGACTGGGATCGTCACACTTTTGACCGCATCCACACCGCTTACTCCCAGTTGGCCAAGCGTGTGGGCATTCAGCGCTTCCGTATGCTGCCGATCTCGGCTTTGCACGGTGATAACGTCGTGCAACCCTCCACCCATACACCGTGGTATCACGGGGCACCGCTATTGGGTGTGCTAGAAACGTTAGAAACGACTGAAGTCGCTACTCAGCGCCCCTTTCGGCTACCGATCCAATGGGTGGTGCGTCATGCTGGCAGCAGTACAGAGCATTTTCGGGGCTATGCGGGACGACTGGATAGCGGTGTGTTACGCACGGGCGATGTGGTCATGATTCAACCGTCTGGCATCACCGCCACCGTGTCACGCATTGTTCGGTCGCTTCAGGATGCGCCTGAAGCAGTTGCAGGTGACTCGGTTGTCGTCATACTAGACCGCGATGTCGACGTCTCACGCGGCGACGTGTTGGTACATGCCGACGCCGCCACGCAGGTAAACCGCCGCTTCGACGCTGATTTATGTTGGCTGGATACGCAACCTTTAAACCCTGCCCGCAAGTACCTGCTCAAGCAGGGAACACGTCTAACCAGCGCCAAAATTACCGCCGTTCATTCCCGACGCGACATTCACGATCTGCACGAGGTGGAACTGACCGACGCCACCCTAGACATGAACGACATAGGCCGCGTATCTATCGTCTCGCGGGAAGCTCTGGTGTTTGAGCCATACACGCAGAACCCCGCTGCAGGCGCATTTATTCTGATCGACGAAGCGACCCACCAGACCGCAGCTGCGGGCATGATCCGTTAGGGCAACACTTACCGGCATCGCGCCGGTTGTGCTGGGCCTTGAGTACATCACCTAGGTAGAGGTGCGACCGCCCACCCGCCTCCTAAGTCACGCGCAGCCGGCACGTGTTTGCCCGCCTTGTCCATGTACTTGCCAGCTCTCGCGATAACACTCAACATTAGGGCGCGAGACTACACATAAATACCAATACTCGGGAGGAGAAATGGCTATGAGCTCATCGACGACGCCGATCACGCTCATCAATCCCCAGGGTCTGTATGACCCCAGAATGCACGGATACACCCACGTCGCGATGGTGCCCGCGGGAACGCGCATGGTCTTCATCGCCGGACAAGGCGGGGCCGACGAAAACGGCGAGTACGAGCCAGATTTTCAAGCTCAGGTGCGGCGCGCGTTTCATAATTTAAAAGTTGCGCTGGAAGCAGCTGGCGGGGCCACCCAGCATGTGGCGAAACTCACCATTTACATCGTGGATCACACCGAAGATAAGCTGCCCATCTACGGGGCTGAGCTCGAGGCGGCTTTTGGCAAGGGGCTTAAGCCGGCAGCGACTTTGGTGCCGGTCAGTCGCTTGGCTTTGGATTGCATGCTGTTTGAAATTGACGCCATTGCCTGCATTCCAACATAACGCCTGTACCGGCCTTGCGCCCCGGCGATTTGGCTTGCGCGCTGGCACCCGAGAGCTGTGTTGCGTAAGGGGCCGGCCGATCGACGGTAATCGCGCCATGACCCGTTACCGCGCGCACGGCCTTCACGCGAATGCGCGCCGGTGGCTCACCGCTTAATACACAACTGCGTCTTCGGCCCAGTACCCACTGACCAAGGCCTCTGGGCGACGACTGGCTACCACGCGCGCGGCATCTTCCCAGGCGTCCATCCGGACCCGCAAGCCCGCATAGATAGCGTGACCCTCGCCCGGCTGAATAATCCCTCCGGAAATAATCCCCTCGCCCGCCTTGATCGAGCCGTCGGCGAGAATATCGCCGCCCGCGGCCAATCCCCATCCCGCTTCAATGGCGTTGCCGGCCTGGATCTCTCCGCGGGCCTGAATGCCACGGCCAACGATCAGGTCGCCCCCGGCTTGCACATTGCCGTCACTGCGAATGCTTTCACCGCAGCGGATGCTGCCTCCCGCGATCACATCCTTCCCGGCGCGTAAGGTGCGGGCGACCTCGATATCTCCCGAGGCCTCAACTTCCCATTGCGCTCGCAACTCGCCGCCACACAGGATTTTCTCATCGGCTTGAACGCCCCAGCCGGCAAGGATATCGCCGCCCGTGCGCAGCTCACCAGCGCACGTAACCGTGGCGCCGCACTTTACATCTTCGCCGGCAACAATGGCCTGGCCTGCGCGGATGCCGCCGTCGACCTTGATACTTCCGCCTGCTCGCAGCAAGCCCTCCACGTGCGCGCTGCGACGCACAATCACCGTGCCCGCAAACACCAACGCTTCTGCATCCAAGGTATCCAGAGTCAGTACGGTTTGCGTGGGTCCGAATTGATCCAGCAACCAACAAGCGTCGTCGATGCGACCCGCCGCCACTAAGGCATCTAGAAGTTCCTGGTACTCACCCCGGCCCTGATGATCTCGCAAGAACCAACGGTAACCGCTGGCACACGGGTTCTTGGCTTTGATGAAATTCTTGGTAAGTTGCATATGCCTTGTCAGCTGCCCGTCCCAGCACGTTTCTGTCCGGATAACAAGGACGAAAGTGCAACCCCGGCAGCGCGATTTACGGTGAACTCCTGTTTGCTGCTACACAATCAACACGCAGGCGCACTGAGCAGTGCAGGCACCGACCGATCTCGTAAAACGGGTCATTCCCATGTACAAATGGCCCGCCTCGATTGTTGTGCTCGGCGGGCCAACCCATGAAAGAAAGCGTGTAGCGACGGGGCTTCCCATTGCCTACACGCTTGCACACTAGCTTTACTGTGCGTTCGAAGTATTCGACTCCAATCCGTGAATTTGGTTGCAACGAACACGCTGCCAGGCCGCCTTACCGCCTTGCCCACTTGTGCGGAAGGCCGAAACACGTGGGCGCGAGCGGCTTAACCGAGCAATATTTCGCGTTGTCTCTCAATCGGCTGCTTCTTTCACACGTGCCCGACGAAGAAGCCAACCGTGCTCTGTAGGAACCATGGCAGACAACCCAGCATCATAGCTTGTACCCATGAAGCGGTCTAATGCACGCAGGCCGAACGGGAATAGGTGTCTACATGGCCGGGCATTGCTTGCGTCGCCACAGCGGAGCCCTTATCGCTGTGAGGCTTGCAAAACGCCAGCTCTAATGATGAAGTGCTAAAGTCTGAACGTAGGCTGCGTTGCACGAATCTTAGCCCGAAAACAAAAAGGTATATCTCGCTGGACCCTGGTGACTAGCAGGCGCGAAACGGCTGCCGTTTCGCAGACTTAGTCGTGAATCAGTTAGCACGCTGTACCGTCGTACGTTCCGTAAAAAAACGAGGAGACACAAGTATGAAGCCGCTTTTGCTTGCCGCTGCCCTGATCACTGCCACCTTGACCACTGTGCACCCCAGCGTCGCACACGCTGCCTACCCGGAAAAGCCCGTGCGTGTCGTGGTGACCTTTCCGCCTGGGGGCTCTGCTGATGGAGTCATGCGCGTTATTGCGCCCAAACTGGGCGAACGCCTGGGTCAACAGGTCATCATCGACAACCGGCCCGGAGCTGGTGGCAACATTGGGCTGAGTGCCGTGGCACAGGCCGACCCTGATGGCTATGTGCTCGGCGTTGGGGCGGCGGGTGCACTCGCGGTGAACGTGAGCTTGCTCGACTCCATGCCGTTCGACCCCATCAAGGATCTCGCCCCGA
>CAZMVM010000259.1:0-3987 GCA_964569785.1 uncultured Pigmentiphaga sp.
GATCGCCGCAGCGGGGGCAACCGGCAGGTCGAATCGGCGAAGCTCGACTTGCTAGAGTATTGGTAGGTGTCGGGCAGACGTTAGTGGGGCGTGATACCTGCTTCTGCGATAACCCGAGCCCATTTTGCAATTTCGTTATGTTGGAATTCCGCAAGTTGCTCGGGGGAGGAAGCCACAACGGTTAAGCCATCTTCCACGAAAGCGGTGCGGGCCCCGGGCTTGCTCATCGAACGCACGATTTCCTGATTGAGCTTGGTAACTATATGTGAGGGCGTATCCTTGCCGACGAACACTGCAAACCATAAGACCATCTCATAATCGGGTATACCCGTTTCTATCATCGTGGGTAGTTCGGGAATTGCAGCGGAACGCTCTCGCGCGGTAACAGCCAGTGCACGCACTTTCCCTGAACGAACCATAGGCGCACCGATTGCCACCGAATCGAAGAGAATATCGGCGTGACCGCCCACCAAGTCGTTCATGGCTTGCGCGGGTCCGCGGGCTGGGATGTGCACCATATCGACGCCGGCCAATGATTTCAGCAGCTCACCGGACATGTGTCCGGAAGTTCCGATGCCTTGAGACGTGTAGTTCAAAGTGCCGGGCTCGCGCTGAGCCAATTGGATAAGCTCTTGCACAGATTGCGCGGGTACCGATGGATGAACCATGAGCAGATTAGGTACGGTAGCCAGGAGGCTCACAGGCCGGAAATCGCGCACCGCGTCATAAGGGAGATTCTTCATGAGGTTGACATTAATCGCATGTGTCGCATGCGTGCCGAGCAACAGCGTGTAGCCATCTCCAGAGCTCTTGGCGACGTAGTCGGCAGCAATTGTTCCTCCCGCGCCAGGCCTGTTCTCGACGATCACCGGTTCTCCCCAGGCATCTTGTAGATCTTTCGCAACCAAGCGTGCGAGACGATCGGTGAGGCCTCCTGCGGTAAAGGGCACGATCAAGCGGATGGGCTTGTTTGGATAATTCTCCCCTGGCTCGGCTGCGCTCGCCAGTTGTGTTGCCGATACGGACACGAGACAAGTGAGCATGAAGTAGAGCAAGCGGCAGCTAGAGCGACGACGGGGCATCAGGGTATACATGGCAGGCTCCTTTCCTTTGATGGGTGAGCAGAACCACCTTCGTTGGGCGGGTGCTCGTTCTGCCGTGGGGCAGTGCGTAAAGCAGTGGTGACAACATGCTATGGGCTGCGCCAGTTGGGTTAGAAGGCACCGCTCCCTCGGGGTCGAGGACCGCGTCTGAATCTCTATCTGGCGTCGCCTTCCATAGGCTTTCTGGCAGCAGTTTGTGCAGCGGCCATGTTCTCGACCATACGGCGCGCGCGACTGGGGCCTACATCAATGTCCAGCCATACCTGCTGCCTCAAACCCGTGCGCTCTTGTTCGTGCTGCATTGCGGAAGTAACAAGGTTGTCCTCCTCAAATGTCCGCTCGAACTCGCGCAGGAGTCGCGCTTCGAACTCGGCATCCCCAACGCCGAAATTGCGCACATGCATCCAGAAAAAGTGAGTGCTGTTCTCACTTTCCGGAGTAAGAAACTTATAGCTGAACGCGCGTCGGCCCCTATCCATGTTGCCTTCCGTGTGCTCTTGCGCTGCCTCCATGGTGACCACATCGACGCGCGATATACAAGGAGGAAAGAAGCGGTAATACTGACAGCGATCCGTCAAACCCTTGAACTGTCCGGTATCCCGTTCGAACGGTGGAGGCTCTGCATTGAGCGTCCACCGATAGGTCACGATATGGTCATCCAGAACTTCGGTGACAGGCGGGACATCACTGGATGCCGGGTTACCGATTGTGCTGCGATGCGTATAGGTCGTGTGGGCCGGGTCCTGGAGGTTTTCTACGATGTTCAGATAATTCGTGTGGTGGCGTTGCGGTGGTCCCCACAAGACAGCCCAGCCAGGTGTGTCGTAACGCTCGACCGTGTGGATGCTGTCCTCGGTCGCTTGACTGGGCTCACCCATCCAGATCCAGATGGCGCCAAAGCGCTCCTTGACAGGATAGCTGCGCACCCTTGCCCCAGGGGGTACGCGCGTCTGGCCAGGAACCCGCACACAGGCGCCGCTGCAGTCAAATTGCAATCCGTGATAGCCGCACTGCAAGTTGTCATCTACGATTAGGCCCAAAGAAAGTGGCACAAGCTTATGTGGGCAGCGATCCAGCAAGGCGACGGGCTCGCCGTTGCGCTTGCGGTAAGCGACAATCGGGTCGCCCATTACCTGCCTGGCAAGCAGAGAGTTGCTGCTCAGCTCCGATGCCCACGCCAATACGTACCACGCGTTACGAACGACATGCTGCACGAGAAAACCTCCCTGATAAGCGCGCCCCATTGGGCCGGGGCGTATCAAGCAGAGTAAGCACTGTAGAAGTGACTCTAATCAGGAGAGTGTGAGTTGTTCTATACAACTGGTGAACCGATGGGCATAGCCGGCACGTTTAGGTCAAAGTGTCGAATGCCGAGATCACAATTCGGGTGCGGCGCCGCGGCTGCGCCAGCAGTTCAACATGGCTCATGTGTGGGGGCCGGGATGCTGTCTGCTTGTTCTCTATAATTACTAGGTGCGCTGCTTGCAAACCGGCAAGAGGCCGCGGTTGATCGTTTCCATCGATGCGGGACACTTGCGTGAATACAGGTCCAGTTAGCCCGTTTCGATTTCCGGTGGCCGTAGAGCTTAAGGGGTGGCAGTCATAAAATGCGCCGCAATTGACCGCGCCTCGAGATCCACTAGCGCGGGGTGATCCGTGATCTCGCGGCTGCTCACTGTGGGAGCGCTGAGGTGGAAGCGGAATAGGAAGTGAAGTGGTTGAGTTCGTAGCGCGTGGATACGCAAAGGAGCGGTCAAGCCCCGGATACGAACAAGGCCTTGAAACGCTCGCATTAGGCCCCACTCTCAGCGCAGCGTGATGCATTCTGCTTAAAAACACTATGGAGGTTTGCCGATGTCGGCGCAAGAACAGAACGGCCGGGCCGCTGAGCCCAAGCCTGATGAGATCAGTCAGGAAGAACAACCCGCGGCTGGTTGCAGCCCGGCTGACGCTGACGCAAGTGCTGGGGCTTCATTGGATGTCACTGAAGCGCTGCAAGCTCGTTTAGCAGAGCTCGAGAACCAGAACCGTGAGCTGCAGGATCAGGTGCTACGGGCGATGGCTGAAGTCGAGAACGTACGTCGGCGCTCACAGGAAGAGGTGGCTAAAGCGCGCAAATTTGGCATCGAAGCGTTTGCTGAAAGCCTGGTTCCAGTGAAAGACAGCCTGGAAGCGGCCCTGGCGCAAACCGATCAATCCAACGAGTCGTGGCGCGAAGGAGTTGAAACCACATTGCGTCAGCTCTCAAACGCCTTTGAGCGTCATCGGCTGGTGGAAATAGTCCCGGCCGTAGGCGATAAGTTTGATCCTCATCAGCATCAGGCAATCTCCTCGACCCCGAGCGATCAACCGGCTAACACTATCGTTCAGTTGCTACAAAAGGGTTACTTGATTGCCGATCGAGTCTTGCGGCCTGCTTTAGTGATTGTGGCAGCTTGAAAAGACTCAGCTTGTCCCCATTTCGCTGACAGACAAGCACTATTTAACAGGAACAAAACGTCATGGGCAAAATCATAGGCATCGACCTGGGAACCACCAATAGCTGCGTAGCGGTGCTGGAGGGTGATCAGGTCAGAATTATCGAGAACGCGGAAGGCGGACGCACGACGCCTTCGATCGTCGCCTACATGGAAGATGGCGAAATTCTGGTCGGTGCACCGGCTAAGCGTCAGGCGGTCACCAACCCCGAGAATACGCTCTTCGCAGTCAAGCGTCTTATCGGTCGCCGCTTCGACGAGGATGCTGTTCAAAAGGACATCAAGTTGATGCCTTACCGCATCGTCAAGGCGGAGAACGGCGACGCCTGGGTCGAAGTGCGCGGCAAGAAGCTGGCGCCGCCCCAAGTGTCGGCAGAAGTCTTGCGCAAGATGAAAAAGACTGCGGA
>CAZMVM010000260.1:0-3963 GCA_964569785.1 uncultured Pigmentiphaga sp.
CCGCGGCCTGTTCGAAGATCTGCCGGTTGTTTCGTTACTGACGGGCGAGCCGGAGTATATCGACGCGCTTGGCGCCGAGACTCCCGAAGGCTGGATCGTAACCGGCTACCCCTGGTATGCCATCGACACACCTTACAACAAGGACTTTGTAGCAGCGTACCAAGCGCGGTTTAATGACTACCCGCGCTTGGGCTCAGTAGTGGGTTATGCATCGGTCATGTCTATTGCTGAAGCTATCGAGCGAGCGGGCACCCTCGACACCGAAAAACTCATAGAAGCCTTTAGAGGACTCGAGGTTGAATCACCATTTGGGCCGATTACTTACCGCGAGATCGATCATCAATCAACCATGGGTGTTTATGTAGGCCTCACTACCGTGAAGGACGGCAAGGGCATCATGGTTGACATCGAATACATCGACGGGGCCGATCTCTTGCCACCCGACGAAGTCGTACGAAAACTGCGCCCGGCAGCTGAATGATATGACCATGGCCGGGCTTACGGTCCAACTGCTGAATGGACTGGCAAACGCAAGCGCTCTGTTCTTGGTCGCCGCCGGCCTGTCGCTGATCTTCGGCGTTACCCGCGTCGTTAACTTTGCCCACGGCTCGTTCTACATGCTAGGTGTGTACCTCGCGTATTCCGCGACCACCTTCTTCGGACAATCCGTTAGTACATACTGGGTGGCCGTCATTGCAGTGGGACTGGGCGTTGGACTACTCGGTGCCGTAATCGAGGTGGTTGTCCTCAGGCGTACTTACGGCTCACCCATGCTCTTTCAATTGTTGGCCACATTCGCCCTTGTGCTCATCGTGCGCGATGCGGTCTATTGGGTTTGGGGACCCGTCGACCTGTTTGGACCGCGTGCGCCGGGGCTGGAAGGAGCTGTTTCGGTGCTGGGGCGACGCGTCCCCGAATACGACCTCCTCCTGATTGTGATCGGACCCGCTGTTTTACTAGCACTGTGGTGGTTGCTCAACCGCACACGCTGGGGGATCCTGATTCGGGCGGCGACTCAGGATCGGGAGATGTTGTCCGCGCTCGGGGTGAATCAGGCCTGGCTGTTCACCTCAACCTTTGCCCTGGGCTGCTTTTTAGCCGGCCTCGGTGGTGCCTTGCAAAGCCCCCGCATTCCCGCGACCTTGGCACTCGATCTCGAAATCCTCGGCAGCGTGTTCGTGGTGGTCGTGGTCGGCGGCCTAGGCTCCATACCGGGCGCTTTTCTTGCCGCCTTGCTCATCAGTCAGGTCAAAGCACTGCTGATTGCCCTGGGGCAGGTCGAAATTGCCGGGTTTGCGTTTTCGCTTTCACGCTTGACGCTGGTGGCTGAGTTTTTAGTGATGGCCATCGTGCTGATCTGGCGTCCTTGGGGTTTGCTCGGCCGCCCCCCTGCTCCGACGCGACAAGCCGTCTCGCATGAGGCCTTAAGACCCGTGAACAAGAGCCTGCGTGTCCTGGCCTGGACGGTCGTCACGTGCCTGGCCCTGCTGCCGTGGCTACCGCAAGCGTCTCCCTACACCACGATACTGCTTACCGAAATTCTGATCGCCATTCTGTTCGCTGCCAGCTTGCACTTTCTTATGGGCCCCGGTGGCATGGACAGTTTCGGTCATGCCGCCTACTTCGGATTGGGCGCTTACGGGGCAGCAATACTCATGCTAAACCTTAACTTGCCGATGGAGCTGGCGCTTATTGTTGGGCCGATAACCGCTCTCATCGCAGCTGCCATCTTTGGTTGGTTTTGCGTGCGTTTGTCCGGCGTATATTTGGCCATGTTGACACTCGCCTTCGCCCAGCTCGTGTGGGCACTCGCTCATCAATGGGACAATCTGACTGGGGGAAGTAACGGGCTCATCGGACTTTGGCCCTCACCCTGGCTTGCCGATTCCTCAACGTACTATCTGTTGGCCCTGGCTGTGTGTGGGCTGGGCATCTACGCTTTGCGTCGCATCGTGTTTGCCCCTTTTGGGGTGGCGTTGCGAGGCACGCGCGACTCGCCCTTGCGTGCCGAAGCCATTGGCATCCACGTGAAGCGTATTCAATGGCTCGCCTTCATCATCGCGGGTACCGTCGGGGGCGTAGCGGGTGCACTGTTCGCATTCTCAAAGGGCAGCATCTCGCCCGAAGCCCTTAGTATTCAGCGCTCTGTGGACGGCCTGGTCATGGTTTTGCTAGGAGGTGTGCAGTCTTTGATCGGTCCCATTCTGGGCGCCTCCACATTCACCTGGCTGCATGATAACGTTGCCCGCGCTACCGATTACTGGCATGCATTGCTTGGCACCATCATTTTGATACTCGTGCTCGTCGCTCCACACGGCATTGCAGGCCTTTTCCGGAGACGCGGTTGATGCTTAGCGTATCCCATCTCCGTAAGGCGTTTGGCGGCGTTCACGCCGTTGACGACGTGTCATTTGAACTCGCGGCAGGAACCCTGCTGGCTCTGATTGGGCCGAATGGTGCGGGGAAATCAACTTGCTTCAATTTGATCAATGGGCAGCTAAAGCCGGATAGTGGGCAAGTATCACTCAATGGTGAGGTTATCTCCGGTCTTCCTGCGCGTGAGATCGCTCGACGTGGTGTCGGACGGACATTTCAAATTCCAGCCATTTTTGATTCATTATCCGTTCTAGAAAACATCCAGCTCGCGCTCGCCTCCCGTAACCGCAGGATTCACCGCTGGTGGCGCAGGCTGTCGGAGCAATACCGTGATGAGGCCTACGCCTTGCTCGAGCAAGTGGGAATGCATGAACAGGCAGACCGAAGCGCCGGCGTTCTAGCCTACGGTGATGTGAAGCGGCTGGAGCTGGCCATCGCGTTAAGCAGCCGTCCGCAGGTCCTGCTTATGGACGAGCCCACCGCGGGCATGGCTGTCGGCGAACGGCACCAGCTCATGGACCTGACCCGAGAACTGGTCACACGGCATCATCTGGCCGTTCTCTTCACTGAGCACAGTCTGGACGTCGTGTTTGCACATGCTGATTGGGTAGTCGTAATGGCGCGCGGGAAGGTGATCGCGCGTGGGAAGCCGGAAACAATCCGCGAAGACCCGCTAGTGCGTGAGGTATATCTTGGCGGCGCCGCAGTGCCTGGCTCCATGGTGTCCGCCACGAGCCACACTTCCGAATAGCCGGTGCTCCTCAGGTATGTCCTGGCCTTCTTGTCCATAACGCTCTATGTCTGCCCTTCCTCGCACACCCTCTTGTATGTCCCAGTTGCTGACTGTAAACGGTTTGAATGCGTGGTATGGCGACGCGCACATATTGTTCGACATCGAGTTCAGTTTGGCCGCAGGCGAAGTCCTGGCGCTGGCCGGCCCTAACGGCTCGGGCAAGTCGACGACGATTAAAGCCATTATGGGCTTGGTTCCCAAGGCAAGGGGACAGATTGTCTTCGATGGACAAAGCATTCTCGGGCTGCCTGCCCACCGCATTGCGCGTCTGGGGATTGGATATGTCCCGGAGGAGAGGCGCATTTTTTCTGACCTGACTGTTCTGGAAAACCTTGAAACCGGGCGGCAGCCTGCCCGGTCGGGCTTGCCGGCCTGGACGACGGAAAAGCTCTTCCAACTGTTTCCCAACCTGGCTAGCATGCAACAACGTCGCGCCCAGTACATGAGTGGCGGCGAGCAGCAAATGCTGGCTGTTGCCAGAACACTGATGGGCAACCCGCGCGTCATTCTGCTGGACGAACCTACGGAAGGTGTAGCGCCCGTGATTGTTGAACAAATGGCCGCCATGGTTATTGAGCTTAAGCGCGAAGGGCTGGCCGTCCTGCTCTCAGAACAGAATCAATACTTCATTGAAAGCGTGGCTGACCGCGTGGTCCATCTACGACAAGGCCATGTCGTTGACAGCTGACCCACAAGCTGCCTACCTGGATCTCGCGCCCCGACAACTCTGACGCAAGGCACAACCTCTCGGCCAACCCCGCCATCACCGTCCACCTGGAAAGTGGCGACGATTG
>CAZMVM010000261.1:0-3935 GCA_964569785.1 uncultured Pigmentiphaga sp.
CAATCGTGCTTAGAAGAGCGTCAGGAATGTGACGCTGCCAAGCATGGGCATAGGTGACCGGGAGGATGGTGTCGTTCTCGCCCCAGACGATCTTGGTGGGTACGCTGACACGATGGAGCCATTTCTGCAAATTCAGATCGTAGCCGCGTGGTTGCCATGTGAGACGCGCGGCAACTTCCTTATTACGAATAAGCCGCTCGGCAATAGTGGGGTCGGCGATCTCCTTGATCGCTTGATCAGCCAGTGTTGCGTCGTAGAATGTGTCCTTCGCCAATTGCTCGTCAGTGCGCAGGAAAACATCGACGCGCGGAACGTCGGGCACATGGATTCCTTGTGCGCTCACCAGGGTTAATGATGCAAGCGCTCCGCTATTGCGTACCGCCATTTCGGCCGCGATCCAGCCGCCGAGCTCATAGCCCACCAGGTGAACCGGACCCCAGTTGAGTGTTTCGATGATCTCTAGGTAGGCGTTGGCCAAGTCGGCAGGGTGGTCGAGCCAGGTGGGCAGGGCTTCGTCGTCAAATCCCGGATGCACTGGCAGAATGCACCGGTATGTCTGGCCAAGGCGTTGCTGCACCGACTCCCACGCCGCGGCCCCGTCGGCTCCATGAAGAATCAGGACAGGAGGACCCTCTCCTAATTCCGCACCCTGCCAGGCTCTGCCCTTGACCTCGGCGTTGATGCTCTTTCGTTCAGTCATAGATGTTGCTCCTAATAAGGCAGTAACGGCAGCTTGACGGTCATGACAAGTTCAGGCGACCCGAACATGTAAGGTATTGCGGTCGAGCAGCCGCTGTTGCGCTAACGCGAAGGTGAGAACTTCTTCCGCCAGTATTTGCAGCTGGCTTGCAACTGCTGGAGAGATGCAGTTTCCGTGTTGGTCGAAGGGCTTGTCGGCCCCTGCAATGCACACTCCAAGAGGCGTGGGCCAACCACGTAATGCATGAACAATATCGCGCAGCGAAGAAAGCGTTGTCATCGCTCCCTGCCAGCCCGCAGCATTGACAATGCACCCCACTGCGCGCCCGGTGAAATAAGGCCGGTCATCCTCGCGCAGAAACTCCAGATAATCGAGGGCGTTCTTGAGTACCCCTGATATCCCACCGTGATACCCGGGCGAGGCGAGAATGACACCATCAGCCTGCCGCACGGCATTCACAAAGCGCTCTACGGGCGCACTCAAGGCGGGTTGACGGGCATCGAACAAGGGGAAGTCAAGGTCGTCGCCGACAAATAAATCGGTGTGGGCGTTCATCAGAGCAAGCGCATGACGTAGCGCCTTCTCCGTGGTTGACCCCCTGTGCAGGGCGCCGCCGATCGCAACAATATAAGGCCGTTGTTCGCGGGACATGGGGCCTCCATGGTGATCCCGAGCGTTCAAGACACTCAATTACATAGATAGCTATGTATTTTGCTGAGGGTGGTAGGGAAAGTCAACGTTACGATGGCCCTCGTGACGAATTTTTACTCCTCAAAATCTGAGTGACATACGCCGAGCTTGCGCAGGCTGAACTGAGCGCCGGGCATCCGTAAGGTATTCATCAGGCTGAGACTGGTGCTTGGCACGCTCGAGCACGTTGTTTCGTAGTGACAGCGACCAACGGGGGGGCAATTTGCTCCCGGGAAGAGTTCCAGTTGCCTGGCGGCGACTGAGGCGGCTAGTTGCGTCGTCAAGTCTTGAGTTTGTTCAGTTGCAGCTACGCATTTTCCCTGCCCGGGTTCAATGCCTGAAAGCGCATTGCCTCACCTCTCAAGCGCCCGGATGTTCCTCTGGCACGTTGTGTCCATTTAACGAACAAAGCGTTTTGGCGAGCCGGAAGCCTGATCAAAATAGCGCGTGGTACAACAGCTAGAGATGGTTCATGACACAGCAGGCTTACACACCAGTACTCATTGTAGGTGCTGGGCCGGTGGGCATGGGATTAGCGCTAGATCTTGCCTGGCGCGGGGTTCCTTGTACCATCATTGATCAACGTGACGGCTCAATCTCTACTCCCAAACTCGGAGCTATTAGTGTCCGAACGATGGAGTTTTGTCGTCGGTGGGGTATTGTGGATCGCGTCCATGCGACTCCATTCCGCCAGGATTACGGGCTTGACATGGTGTTCTGCACCACCTTGACTGGACACTTCTTGGCGCGTCACAAGTATCCCAGCATTCAAGACGACCCAATCCCACAGGAAAGTCCGGAAAAGAAATGGCGGTGTCCGCAATTGTGGTTCGACCCAATGCTGGCGTCGTGTGTGCGCGAGTACGACAGCGTGTCCATGCGGTATCTCATGCGCCTGGACAGCTTCGAGCAGAACGAAGACAAGGTCATCGCGCGAATGACCAATCTGAAGACGAATGAAGAAGAACTCATCGTTGCGGACTATTTAGTAGGGTGCGATGGAGCGGGAAGTACCGTTCGGCGTCAACTTGAGATCCCGATGGAAGGCAATCCAATGCTGGATCACTCGGCCGCTATCTTCTTTCGTTCCGCGGAGTTGCTCACATGCCACCAAATGGGGGATGCCGAGCGTTTTCTCCTGGTTGGTCCCGATGGGTTCTGGGGAAATATCACCGCAATGGATGGGCGCGAGTTATGGCGTATGACCGTCCTGAGCAACGAGCGCGAGGTTGAACAAGTTTGCCGGGACGCCGACCAATGGGTGCGGCGTGGCATCGGGCGTAATGATGTGCCGTTCGAGGTGCTTTCCGCACTTCCCTGGCGTCGCAGTCAACTGACGGCCTCGCGTTATGGGCGCGGCCGCGTGCTGCTTGCCGGCGACTCTGCGCACACCATGTCGCCCACCGGTGGGTTTGGAATGAATACCGGTATGGGTGATGCGGTGGACTTGTCCTGGAAACTCGAGGCGATGTTGAAAGGTTGGGGCGGTCTACAGCTTCTCGAAAGCTACGATGCCGAGCGCCGACCGATCGGCGTGCGTAACGTGAATGCGTCCGCGCATAACTACTTCGCCCTCAAGTCGGTAACCGATTGCTCGGCTATCTACGATGAGACTCCTGAGGGAGAGGCTGTCCGTGCCAGCGTCGGTGACGCCATTGCGGCAGCGACGCACACCGAGTGGGAAACCCTGGGCATTCACCTCGGTTACCGGTACGAAAATTCGCCAATTTGTGTGCAAGACGGAAGCCCGGCTCCGGAAGATAGCCCTCGCTACTACATTCCCACGAGCCGCCCCGGTCATCGTGCTCCCCACGCGTGGCTAGACGACGGGCGTTCTACTCTGGATTTATTTGGTCGCGGCTTTGTGTTGCTGCGATTCGGTCAATTACCGCTCGACGTGACCCCACTGGTTGAAGCCGCAAGTGCACGCAAGCTTCCCCTGTCGGTGGTCGACATTGCCTCCCCTGAAATTGCTCAGCTCTACGAGCGCAAGCTTGTGCTGGTGCGTCCTGACGGGCACTGCGCGTGGCGCAGCGATACGCTTCCGCAAGATGCTTTGGCGGTTATCGACAAGGTGCGGGGCACAACCAATGTTCATACAAATTCTGATTCGGAAGACCTACCAAACGAGGAGACTACAACGTGGTCCTGAAATTGTGCAAGAAAGGCGTCGCTATCATTTCAACTTTCGCTGCTTTGCTCGCCGGTGGATCGGTGGTGGCGGACAACTACCCCTCGAAGGCTGTCCGCCTGATCGTTCCTTTCGCTGCGGGTGGCTCCACGGATATGGTGGGACGAATTGTGGCCCAGCATCTCAGTGAACGTTTGGGGCAACCCGTCGTAGTTGAAAACCGGGCTGGCGCCGGTGGGCTTATCGGTGTGGGAGCGGCTGCGCAGAGCCCGGCTGACGGATATACCCTGCTCTTGGGCACAGCAGAGTTCGGTATCTTGGGCGCGGTCGTCGATAAGGTGCCGTTCGATGCACAGCGTGACTTCGATCCTGTCGCACTGATTACGCGGGTGCCCTCGGTGTTTGCGGTCAATA
>CAZMVM010000262.1:0-3668 GCA_964569785.1 uncultured Pigmentiphaga sp.
TGTCGACCGAGTCGTTCATCTCCGCGGCTTCCTTCCAGGAAACCACGCGCGTGCTCACCGAAGCCGCCATCATGGGCAAACGCGACGACTTGCGTGGTCTCAAGGAGAACGTCATTGTTGGCCGGCTCATCCCCGCCGGTACAGGAATGGCATACCACGAAGCCCGCAGAGAGAAGGAACGCTGGGATCAGGCTCAACGGGTTACCGCCCAGGCAGAGGCCAATCCGTTCTCCGATCCGGTCACGGTTGAGGCTCACACTCCTGAGCCCACGGGCGACACGCAAACGCCGCCCGCCACGAGCGACCAAAGCGAACCCACCAGCGAGCAGTAAGTCCGCCCTGGCGTGCGGCTGCTCATAGGCGCACGCACACTATCAAGTCTTAGCGAGGCCTCCCTGTACGGGGAGGCCTCGCTGTCTGTCTGGCACCCGGACCACACCCCGGTGCTATCACCCGCCCTCACCCCGCTCCACACGCCTCTCAGCCTGTGGATAACTTCGCGTGGAAAGGGTAAAATCGAGGTTTAAGGCCCTCCGCGATAGATGGAAAAATTCTGGCAAACCTGCGTTCAGCGTCTGGAGCAGGAGCTTCCTCCGCAACAGATCAGCGCCTGGATACGTCCTCTCACCCCGCTTGGTTTCGATGAGGCCGAAGCGATCCTACGAGTGGGCGCGCCCAATCGTTTCAAGCTAGATTGGGCACGGGCGAATTTTTCCCACCGTATCGAAACACTAGCCAGCGAGTGGTTTCAGCGTCCTATACGTGTGCAGTTCGAACTCGATCCCAGCGCACGTCCGGCGCACACGCGCTATCCCGCCGCAGCCAGGCCTGCTGGCCTACGCAGCCAAACCCCGCTTCAACCGGCCGCGGCGCCGCATTCCAGCACATCGGCAACACCTTCGCCTCAAGTCGCGCCGCGGCAAGGCACTGCGTCTTTGTTTGCCGACGGGCCCTACGCCACACCGCGCAGCAACGAGGCACCCCTCGAGACGCACACCGATCCTACCGTGGTCTACGATCGGTCGCGCCTCAACGCCGAGCTTACCTTCGACAACTTCGTTGCTGGCAAAGCCAACCAGCTCGCCCGCGCGGCGGCCTTGCAGGTGGCGGAAAACCCGGGCACGTCATACAACCCGCTGTTCTTGTACGGCGGCGTGGGTTTAGGCAAAACACATTTAATCCACGCGATCGGTAATTCGGTTATTTCGCGCAATATCAATGCGAAGGTGCGCTATATACACGCCGAGCAATTCGTCTCCGACGTAGTAAAAACCTACCATCGCAAGTCGTTCGATGATTTCAAGCGCTATTACCACGCACTCGACCTTCTGCTCATCGACGACATTCAGTTCTTCAGTGGCAAAGATGGCACGCAAGAGCTGTTCTTTTACGCCTTCGAAGCCATCGTGGCTCAGCGGCGCCAAATCATCATTACCAGCGATACCTACCCGAAAGAACTGTCGGGCATCGATGAGCGACTCATTTCCCGGTTCGACTCAGGCCTCACGCTGGCCATCGAGCCACCCGAACTCGAAATGCGCGTGGCGATTCTCATCCGCAAGGCCGAGAAAGAAGGGGTCAGCCTGGCCGAGGAAGTTGCGTTCTTTATTGCCAAGCACCTGCGTAGCAACGTGCGCGAACTCGAAGGCGCTTTGCGCAAGGTGTTGGCTTACGCGCGCTTCCATGGCCGCCCGATCACAGTTGATGTGTGCAAAGAGGCCCTGAAAGACCTGCTGTCAGTGTCGCATGGTCAACTCACAGTCGAGAACATTCAGCGCACCGTGGCCGACTTCTACAAAATCAAGGTGGCCGACATGTATTCCAAGCGGCGGCCGGCCAACATCGCCTTGCCGCGCCAGATCGCCATGTATTTGGCCAAGGAGCTAACCCAGAAAAGCCTGCCCGAAATTGGCGACCTCTTCGGCGGGCGTGACCACACCACCGTTTTGCATGCAGTACGCAAAATCGCCGAAGCTCGCACGAAGCAGGCCGAGCTCAATCACGCACTGCACGTTTTGGAACAAACGCTTAAAGGATAAACATGCAACTGGTCAAAGCCTCGCGCGACGCGTTGTTGAAGCCGCTCACCATCGTCGCTGGGATCGTGGAGCGGCGACACACCATGCCCATTCTGGCCAACGTGTTGATAAAAAAAGAAGGCGAGCGAGTTTCTTTCATTACCACTGACAACGAGGTCCAGATCACGACCCACGCCGATTTCGGAGTTGGTCACGAGAAAGAGGAAACCACCGTTGCCGCGCGCAAGCTGGTAGACATTCTGCGCGCGCTATCCGACAGTAGCGATGTTACCGTGGCGCACAGTGCCGGGCGCATGGCCATTACTGCAGGACGCAGCCGCTTTCACCTGCAGACCTTGCCTGCCGTCGAGTTTCCAACCATTGCCGTCCCCGAGCAATGGAGCATTAGCACCACACTCCCGCAGGCGGCTCTGCGCGAGCTGCTTAACATGGTGCATTTCTCCATGGCGGTGCAAGACATTCGCTATTACCTCAATGGCATGCTGCTCGAATTCGAGGGTGATCAGGTGAGCGCCGTTACCACCGACGGTCATCGGCTGGCGGTGCACACGATCAAGGTCGATACGCCCTTTGAGTCACGACAAGAAGTCATTGTTCCTCGAAAGACAGTTCTCGAGTTGCAGCGCTTACTCAACGAATCCGACGATCCTGTCGCCATCGACGTGGCGGGGAATCAGATCCGCTTCCGGTTTGAAAATGTCGAATTCGTCTCCAAATTAGTAGAAGGAAAGTTTCCTGATTACAAGCGGGTCATACCCACCGGCTACCAGAAGCAGTTCGATATCGAACGCGAACAATTGTTGCGCACGCTGCAACGCGTCGCCATTCTCACGACCGACAAGTTCAAGGGCGTGCGCTTACAACTGGCCGATCACACGCTACGCGTGTCTGCGAGCAACACCGAACAAGAAGAGGCTCAGGAAGAATTGGAAATCCAGTTCAACTTCGAGCCGCTCGACATCGGCTTTAACGTGGGTTACCTGCTCGATGTCCTCGGCAACCTGAAAACCGACCGAGTCAATTGGGCGGTGGGCGACGCCAGTTCGTCTGCCCTCATCACCATCCCCGATGACGAAAACTTCAAGTACGTGGTGATGCCCATGCGCATCTAGGCGAATCTGGCCAGCACACGCAGGCCGGCAGCGTCCTCAAGGATGCGCAAGGCCACTCGTGCGTGTTGGTCCCGCTAGGCCGCTAGCCCAAAGACTCCTGCGGCGCTCTCACACTGACGAGCACCGGTCTTTCGGTGGCGTAGGCACTGCCAGGACGTACTCATCAAGGTAAATTCATGATCGAACCGCAAAACATTCAGCCCGATTACGGCGCCAACTCCATCAAAATGCTGAAAGGCCTGGAGGCCGTCCGTAAGCGGCCCGGCATGTACATTGGTGACACGTCCGATGGTACGGGGCTGCACCACATGGTGTTCGAGGTGGTCGACAATGCCATCGACGAGGCCCTGGCGGGGTATTGCGACGAAATCGTCGTCACCATACACAGCGACAACTCGATCTCTGTTGTAGACAACGGGCGCGGCATACCCACCGAGATCCACGACGGCGACGAACACCAACGTAGCGCCGCAGAAATTGTCATGACCGAACTACACGCTGGCGGCAAGTTCGACCA
>CAZMVM010000262.1:3678-3933 GCA_964569785.1 uncultured Pigmentiphaga sp.
TTCTGGTGGCTTGCACGGCGTCGGCGTTTCTTGCGTCAACGCGCTGAGTGAATGGTTGCGCCTCACAATTCATCGCAACGGTAAAACTCACTTCATCGAATTTCGCCGCGGTGAACGTGTCGAACCCCTCAAGGTGCTGGGCCCGACCGACAAAAAGGGAACAGAAGTCCGGTTTCTGGCCGACCCGGAAATCTTCAGCAACATCGAGTACCACTACGAGATCCTGGCCAAGCGTTTACGCGAACTTTCGTTTCT
>CAZMVM010000263.1:0-3894 GCA_964569785.1 uncultured Pigmentiphaga sp.
GTTCTTTTCGCAAAGAATCAAATGTCAGTTTGTAGTTTGCGCTGACCAGCACCGCCTTTTTGATGCCGACCTCGTTGGCGGCCATGCCCGCCGTATCGCTATGAGAGTCGTTCTGGAAAGCCGCCGCAAAGAAGTTCTTGTTGCAGTCCTTGCCCGCATACACCGACGGGCCGGGGTTCAGGCTGATGTAAAACCCGCCTTCCTTGACAACACTGGGCACAACCGCCATCAGCACGTTCGAAAAGTTGATGCCGGTAAAAATGCGGATGCCGTCCTGAAGCATTTTCTCGGCAGACTGCTTGCCGGTTGCCGGCTTGATGCCGTCGTCTTCCACAACCAGTTCAACCGGTACGCCACCCAGCTTTCCGCCACCCTGCTTGATGGCCAGCAAGAAGGCGTCGCGCTCGTCTTCGCCGATATAGCCGGCTGGTGTCGACAAGGTGCCAATAAAGCCGATGCGAACCGGCTCTTGCGCCTGAGCCGCCGCAGCACAGATGGAAAGGGCAACTGCCGCCCCTACTTTCCTGATTAACCTCATGATGTCTTCTCCTTTGATGTTCGTCGTATGCTCGACTTATAAATGTTGCAAAGCAGGCGGTGCATTTTTGGCCTGCTGCACCGCAAGCACCGCTTCAGCCCATATGTTCACGCCATAAATCCAGGGCCTGCTGCACCGGACGGTCCGAGTAGCTGAACAGCACGGTGTCGCTGTCGGCTTCAAGCCGGTAGGGCATCCACGAAGGGCATACAAATACGTCCTTCGGGCCGAACTCAAGCACCATGTCGCCAACGCAACAACGCCCTGCCCCCTCAACAATGGCATATACCGTCGAGTCGGTGGAACGATAGCTTTGCCCGTTAAAGCCCGCAGGCAGCAGCTGCATGAACGTTGCAATCGAGGGCATGGCCCACCCGCCGGTGGCCGGATTCGTGTATTGCAGCTTGTGCCCCCAGCACGGATGAAGCTCGCTGTGCTGCTTCAGTTCTTCCAGTGCCTGGCGCGTACGCTCGTAGGGGTACCAGAACATCGGCGACGTCTTCGACTTTGGCTGGTAATTTACCGGCTTCATCGTATTGCCGAACTTGGCAAAGTTCACCGCTGCACTGGTATGGGTCTGTTGCGAAAGCTCTTGAGCGCCTTCCATAAATTGCGCGTCGAGCAGCTCGACAATGGGCACATCCAGCCCGTCGAGCCAGATCATGGGCTCCGAAGACGTATTACCGTGGTCATGAAACGTCCACGAAGGCGTAATCACAAAGTCGCCCACACCCATCGTGACCTTCTCGCCGTCCACCGCGGTGTAGGCGCCCTGGCCCTGCATGATAAAGCGCAAGGCAGATTGCGTATGCCGATGAGCAGGCGCCACTTCGCCCGGCAGAATCAGCTGCATTCCTGCGTACAGGCTGTGGGTGATACGCGTTTGCCCGCGCAGGCCGGGGTTTTCAAGCACCAGCACCCGCCGCTCGGCCTCTTGCGCCGAAATAATTCCACCCGCTTCAAGCAACCACTGCCTGACTTGCGACCACTTCCACAAATAGGGAAGGCACGGCGTTTTGGGTTCCTTCGTGATCACATCATGCAGAACCTCCCACAACGGGGTCAGGTTTGCAGGATTGATCTTGTCGTAAAAGTGTTGACGCTGCTCTTGAATAGAGTCAATGGTTTCCATCTTTAAATCCGCCAATGTTTTTCTGCGGGCGCCGGCCAGCCACTTTCATTGCCAGGCGCCAGCCTTTCGCTTCCATTGCCAGGCGCCACCAATGAGGCTTACGTGCCGGGGCTACCCCGCGCGCACGTCTACCTGCATCGTGCCTATACCTTCGATATACGCTTCGATAACGTCGCCCGGCTGCACCGGCCCCACCCCCTCGGGAGTGCCCGTAAACAGGACATCGCCCGCATGCAGGGTGTAGAAAGACGATGCAAACTCAATCAGCTCGGCAATACCAAGAATCAGGTCGCGCGTGTTGGCGCGCTGACGAACCTCCCCGTTTACCGTCAACCAAAAATCAAGTTGCGTCGGGTCGGTGAGCTCGTCGGCCGTTACCATCCAGGGACCCAGTACGCTGTACGTGTCGCTGGATTTACGCAAGCTGCGTTCTTCCGGGCCACGTGCCGTCATATCCAGCCCTATGCAATAGCCCACAATGTGGTTCCACGCGTCTTCACGCGCAATGCGCGAGCCTGTCCTGCCAATGACCACGGCAAGTTCAATTTCGTGATCGTTACGCCTGCCGGCGTGCCGCAGTTCTACACCATTTCCGGCGCCCACCAAAGAACTGTTCGCCTTTAAAAACAGGCCTACCCGCTGAATTTCCGCCAGCTGATTATTGTGGTGAATCTGCGCATCGGCACGGGCTTCTTCCAGATGCTTGCGGTAATTGACCGGCGCTGCCACCAGCTTGCCGGGGCTGGCTATCGGGCTTAACAGCGTTGCCTCGGCCAGGGGCAGTCGCGGTGCCGACGGCAGCAACTGGTTAATGCGAGCCCGTACCTCGTCAAAGTGCAGAATCATGGGGTCGCTAACCGGCAGAGGGTAACGGACCGCCGGAATCACATCCAGCGCACGGCTTACATCCACGATTTCGTCGCCCTGCACAACGCCCAACTGGTTCGAATTGAAACGGCACAACTTCATTACAGCTCCTTTACAGACCAAGCATAGTTTTGCCCAAGCTTACTATTCGCTCAATAAAGCTGTGCCTATAATTACCATTGTCTGTGCCAATAATGGGTCTGTTCCCCCGCACCACACCATGGCCACTCTCGATCTCGCCGACCTGCTCATTCTTAAAGACGTGTATCGCACGCGTAGCATTACCCGCTCGGTCGAAAATATCGGCTTAAGCCAGCCCTCGATAAGCATCCGGCTCAACCAGATGCGCAAGCATTTTGCCGACCCCCTGTTCGTACGCACCTCGCAGGGCATGATGCCCACTCCACGCCTGGAAAGCCTGTTGCCTCGCATCGAACAGGCGCTGGCGCTGCTAAGCCCCGAAGGCGTGCAAGACAGCTTCGAGCCGCAGCATTCCAGCCGCGTTTTCCGGCTGGCACTGGCCCATGTCTCGCAACTTGCACTACTGCCCGAACTGGTGGCATTGCTGGATCGCCAGGCGCCGGGCCTGCGAATCGAGTGCCTGGACCTGGGCCCGGCCACCGGTAAACAACTGGAAACCGGTGACGTGGACCTGGCAATTGGCTACGCCACCGAACTGCACTCGGGCTTTTACCAGCAGCGCCTGCTTACCGAGCATTACGCCTGCGTCGCTCGCAGCGACCACCCCCGAATTAGCCACAAGCTTTCGATGAAGCAGTTCCTGAGCGAAGCCTTTGTTTCGCTGGATGCGCCGGCAACCGTTCATGCCCGGCTCGACAACGTGCTGGAAGAAATAGGCATCAAGCGCAGGGTAAAAGTAAGAGTGCCCTCGCTGTTGGGCATGGAGAAGATGATTACCTCCACCGAACTGCTGGCTATTCTTCCCAGCCGAGTGTGCAGGATGCTGGCCCTGGATGGGTCGGTGAAGGTACTGGCGCTGCCGTTTACCCTGCCCTCGTACGACGTAAACCAATATTGGCACGAGCGGTATCACCAGGAACCCGGCCATGTGTGGCTAAGGCAGACGATATTTGATTCGTTTTTGGATATGCCGTTGCCGGGGTAGGCCTGCCACGCCGACGCGACTGCCGATACAAATTTGTGTTGGACTTTTACGATTAACTCCATTGCGGAATTGTAAACCGTTCAACCTCCGACCAGACTGACCGCCACCGATACGATTTCCTCTTGTTGGCCGTAACGATACCAGCCCAAGGTTGAATGTGCGCCTCTGTAAGGACCCAGTGAAATCCTGCTCAGGTGATAATTGAGGAAATCACATGAGCTTGAAGATGGA
>CAZMVM010000264.1:0-3254 GCA_964569785.1 uncultured Pigmentiphaga sp.
GTCGATCTTGAAGGCCGGCCCGCATCTTGAGCCACCTCCGTTCGCTTGATATGTGTCCTGGCCAAGCTTCAGTCTAACCCCGTGCTGAACGGGCAGCCTGCGTTCAGGGCAAGCGTGACTTTTCTCTGGCGAGGTCGCGCGAAACTCTTGTTGAATGAGACTGCGCATGCCTTTCTATCCTGGATATCGCTCACCCCTATGTGCTCAGTGGCAACTGACCCATGCGTCTCATGTTCCTGGGCCCCTGAGGCCGCAAAGTAATCCCGATTTGAACCCACCGCCCGAATTTGAGCCTGTAGACCCCAACGTCCCGGAGATCCAGCCTGACGCGCCGCCCGAGCCGGAGGTCGTTCCGGACCGGCCGACGGGGCCTGACGTACAGCCGGGACAGCCCGGACAACCAGAAATCGTGCCGCCGCAAACGCCGGAACCTGATCCTCCTGCTCCCGGCGAAAATCCTGCCACCTCAAGCAGTACGGGGGGAGCCCGTTTGTATTGTTTTGCGACACTTCGTCGCAAAAAGTGGGGAAGGTCCTTGTTGAAAAAGGTTGAAAAGCGTGCATACTTAGCTCGAATGTAATATTCGAGTAAGAATTTTTAACTTCAGCCCAATTAGGGCGAACGTTGTAGGTCTGATTGAGCTTGAAGGAAAAAGATCTGCACGTCGATTCCACCATTTGATGCGACGATCGCTGCATGAGTCGCTTTCAGTGTCCAGTATTCACCAGTAAAAGTCGGATTGGCCTGGCGCTGCGGGCTTGGGGAAGTTGTCGCTCAAAGATGCTTTTGTTGACTTGCAATCGCCGTAATCCTGTTTGGTGATGAACGCGTCGGTCAGCCTGGTAGCTGATCAGAAGCACTGGGGTTTTACTCGATTCTAAGCCGAGGGTCTAAGGGAGCAGTCGAAAACACGGTAAGTGCCTCGGTTGTGAAGCGCAAAGGTTGGACAGACTACTCACAAGGCCGCGCTAAAGACAGCCGTTTGACGTGGTGAGCGCGTGGAGGTCGTGAACTGAAGATTCGTGATGGGCAAGAGAATCGCTACCGCGACGAATGCGCAATCAGTGGTATACGAACTCGGCAGGTTTTGTAGTCGGGCAACCAGGAATGCTTGCTGTGCTGTTGTACGCACAGGCTCACTTCGATCGATGCCGTGCTTACGGCTCCAATTCGAGCTGACACACGTTGTTGATGTGATGCCGTAAGGGTGCAGAGTCGCGTTCGGATGGTTTGCGCATAATATGTATTATGTAAAGTCGTGTAGGAAAGCCAAATCGGACACGCTGCCTCTTTACAAGGCAGAGCGATCCGCTCTGAAGGTGACTCCGCAGTGTGACGGCGCTACCTGGCTAAAGCGGCCGGTATGGAAGCTGCACTTCGGAGTCGCGAGTTGGAAGTGGCTGCGAATGATTCATGCTCTCACGCCACCGATTAAATCCCTCGGGCGTACAACGCCTGGCGTAGCCCGAGTGTCCCAGTGTGAACTTTCCTCTTACGTTGTAGGCTTTGAAGTCTATCGGAGCGATTAAATACAGGCGCTAAGAGAAGCGCCGATAGAACAAGGGCAACAAGCACTAACCGCCCAATTAGGGAGACATGAAAGTGAAACGCGTAATTGTTGTCGAGGACCATCCTTGGATGAGAGCAGGATTGCTCACCGTCCTTCGAGAAATGCTCCCCCACAGTGGGGTGAAAGGCACGACTTCAACAGAAATCGCGCAGCCGGTTCCACAGGACGAGCGCCCCGACCTTATGGTTGTTGGGCTCAGTGCAACTCAGCAGGCCGAGAAGGTGTTGGACCATCTCACAACACTCATCGACCCAGAAGCTATCGTGTTACTCACGGACGAATGCCATTGCCCGTCCCTATGTGGTACAGGCGCACCGATCAGGGGATGTCTCGACCGCAAATTACATCCTACGCAGTTGCAGACAGCGCTGCAGCATATTATTGCCGGCGGCTCGTGTTTTCCTGCGGAGCGGTCGCGTCACTCACCGCTCACACCGCCCTGGCCTACCGGTCATCGGCTACCTGCGTACGCCAGTCTGGGCACGCGCGATCCTCGTGGCGTTAACTTGCAGGGGCAGTTGCCGCTTGAGCATCCGCATGGAGTGCCGATGCCTGGCACGTCATGTTCTTTGGATGTGGCCTATTCAAGTGCCCACGCATCAGAAGTGGCGTCGCAACGTGGCGCGGCGGCAGGTCGCACGACCGATACGCTGCGCAGTGAGTCTGTCGGCGGCCAATCTGCGCGCCCTTCAACCGCAGAGGCTATTCCTGAGCTATCCATGCCGGTTGAAGAGTTGTGCCGCCGTGCCCGCATGCTCAATGTAACCCCTCGCCAGTATGAAGTATTGCTCTTGTTAGCGCGAGGTTATCCCATTAAGACAGTGAGCCGGGTGTTGGACATCTCCCCTGCTACAGCGAAAGCCCACGCTTCCAGTCTTTATCAGCGACTCAATGTCAACAACAAGGGGCAGGCTGTTTTCGCGGCCCGACAGCGCGGCGCCCTGCCCCCTCCGTTTTAGGTAGTGTGCTTACCTATCCCATGCGCGCCAACCACGTGGCACATCGTCCCGACGATCGAATGATTTGAAGTCAAACTCCCATTCACGCCTAACGAGTTTGGCGCGCCTTAGCAGTGTCCGAATTCCTGGACCTGATACCCTACCGTAAGCTAATGTAAATGTTTGTGCATTTTAATGCCTTTAGATTAGTGCGTCCCGGTAATTGCGGGCACAGGGGTAATGATTATGATGAGCCCTGGGTGAGTTCGCTACTTAGTCATACAACCATGCGCCGCCAGCGCTTGTCGGGCTCTCAAGGTCCGTCTTCAAAAAGTCTTCCCTTTGCCCTGGTCGCGATAGGTTTTCAGTGCGACCCGTAACAGGAGAAGAATGTGATAACGATAGTACTGCTCGAGGCTCATCCTCTCATGCGATTGGGCCTGCACCAGATGCTGAGTCGTGTTGATGAGTCTTGGCAGATTATCGCCCTTGATATGCACGAAATCGATGATTTCGATGCGGCGTTACAGCGCGTCACCGTTCTGCTCTTTGGGTTGCCATCGTCAGATACGTCCGCGGCTTGGTCGCTGATTCAAGATGTGCTCAGCCGATTACAGCCGGAGCACACCTTACTATTAAGCGACGATTGTGATGCGATATCCTTTCCGCGTCGGGAGATCGCCAGTTCAGTTTTCGGCTGCATTAGCAAAACCGCCTCCATCGAGGTGCTGGACGCGGCGATCCGT
>CAZMVM010000264.1:3264-3894 GCA_964569785.1 uncultured Pigmentiphaga sp.
GGCGGAGAATGTTTTCCCCGAAGCAGATACGCTGCATATTTCGAAGCAGGCGACTATCCGGCACAGCGCTCCCTACCCTCAACCTCGTTCTACTCCGAAGTTCAAACTCATGCGCCTGGTGCGCAAAACATGCGAACTGGGTCGTCTTATGGTCGTGAGGGAGCCGTGCCGCATGCTCGAAGCGAGCACGAGATGCATCCGTCACCTCGCGAAGGAGCGCGCAACCATTCAGGGTCAGGAACAATTGCTGAGTTGACCGAAAAGGACCGCTACGAGATTTTGAAAGGCGCGCGGCTACTTAACATCACGCCTCGTCAGTATGAGGTTTTACTTTTGTTGGCACGTGGCTATCCACTAAAAACAGTAAGCCGAATACTTAATATATCGACGGCCACCGCGAAAGCGCATGCATCGACCCTGTATCAGCGGTTGCACGTTAACAGTAAGGGTGAAGCGGTTTTCAAAGCGCGCCAACGTGGCGCCGATCTGGACTGATGCGCAGCGAGGGGCGATGCGTGGCAGTCGTTTCGATTGGGTAGGGTTTCAGCAAGCCCACCCTACTGCAGCCTGCGTGCTCGCTGCGCGGTGCGACCCTCTTGCATATTTGAAAGACGAGGCTCGTTCTAACGT
>CAZMVM010000265.1:0-3869 GCA_964569785.1 uncultured Pigmentiphaga sp.
TCGTCACCTGGGCGGTGGTGATCGCGGTCGTGGCGACGGCGCTCAGCTTCCTCGAAATAGCGACGGAATTGCTTCTCCATCAAGCCGTACATGCGCTTGAGCTTTTGCTTTTCACGCAGCTGTTGGCCCTAAACGGACAAACGAGCTCCGGAGGTGCGGCCGTGCTGACCCGGCTTACTATCGAGTTTGCACTTGGAGTCGAGCGAGCGACGAGCGCTCTTTAGGAACAAATCGGTGCCCTCGCGGCGCGAGAGCTTGCACTTGGGACCAATGTAACGTGCCACGGTATCTACCTCTTAGATTCGACGACGCTTGGGTGGCCGGCAACCGTTGTGCGGCAGCGGGGTAACGTCAGAGATGCTGATGATCTTGATACCCAACGCGTTGAGGGCGCGCACGGAAGACTCGCGACCGGGGCCGGGGCCTTTGATGCGAACTTCGAGGTTTTTAATACCGTATTCCTGGGCCAGACGACCCGCGTTCTCGGCAGCAACCTGAGCGGCGAAAGGTGTCGATTTGCGCGAACCCTTGAAGCCGGATGAACCCGCGGTTGCCCACGACAAGGCGTTTCCTTGTCGGTCGGTAATGGTGATGATCGTGTTGTTGAACGACGCATGCACGTGGGCGATGCCGTCGGACACGTTCTTTTTGACTTTTCTGCGCGCACGCTGTGCAACGCTGCTTTGAGCTCTTGCCATAGTCTAATTCCAGGTTATTTCTTCAGCGCGACTCCAGCGCGACGCGGACCCTTCCGGGTGCGCGCGTTGGTACGCGTGCGCTGACCCCGTACCGGAAGCCCACGCCGATGGCGCAGCCCACGATACGTGCCGAGATCGATAAGACGCTTGATCGAGAGCTGTACTTCGCGGCGCAGGTCACCTTCGATGGTGTACTGAGCCACTTGCTCACGAATGCGCTCTACTTCAGCGTCGTCCAAGTCTTTCACTTTCTTGCTATACGGTACGCCAGCGGCGTCGCAAATTTTGCGTGCGCGGCTGCGCCCAATGCCATAGATCGCAGTCAGCCCGATCTCGGTGTGCTGATGCGGGGGGATGTTGATGCCGGCGATACGAGCCATAACAGTTCCTTATCTCGTCTGGTCGTGAATCAACCCTGGCGCTGCTTGTGGCGAGGGTCGGTACAAATCACCCGCACCACCCCATGGCGCTTGATGATCTTGCAATTGCGGCAAATGCGTTTGACAGATGCCAATACTTTCATGGTTGACTCCTGGTAATCCGCACGTTCTATTTCGTTCGAAACACGATTCGTGCGCGAGTAAGGTCGTAGGGGGTGAGTTCCACCGTGACCTTGTCGCCCGGAAGAATCCGGATGTAGTTCATTCGCATCTTGCCCGAAATATGGCCCAGCACTACATGGCCATTTTCAAGCCTGACACGAAACGTGGCGTTCGGGAGGTTTTCGATGACCTCCCCCTGCATTTGAATGACGTCGTCTTTCGCCATGGTTCTAGCGCACAGGCAAGTTCATTCCCTTGAAATTCGCCTTTCTTAAAAGCGAATCGTACTGATGCGACATGATGTACGCCTGAACTTGCGCCATGAAGTCCATTGTGACGACCACAATGATCAACAGCGACGTTCCGCCAAAATAGAACGGAACATTCCAGCGCAACACCAAGAATTCCGGCAGGAGACACACTAACGTGATGTAGATGGCGCCCGCCAGAGTAAGACGCGAAAGAATCCGGTCGATGTAACGTGCTGTTTGTTCACCCGGCCGAATGCCCGGAATGAACGCACCACTCTTCTTCAGGTTGTCCGCAGTTTCGCGGCTGTTGAACACCAGTGCCGTATAGAAAAAGGCAAAGAAGATAATTGCCAATGCATACAGCGCGATGTACAACGGCTGGCCTGGCGACAACGCAGCGGCGATGTCACGCAACCAGGTCAAACTTTCTCCGGTAGCAAACCAACTCGTGAGGGTGGCCGGAAAAAGAATGATTGACGACGCGAAAATCGGCGGAATAACGCCCGACATATTAAGCTTGAGCGGCAAGTGCGAACTTTGCCCGCCATATAGACGGTTGCCCACCTGACGCTTGGCGTAGTTCACCGTGATGCGCCGTTGACCGCGCTCGACGAACACCACGAAGGCGGTTACCAGCACGACCAGCACAGCGATGATGAGCGCCGACAAAATCGACATCGCGCCGGTATTGACCAGCTCGAACAAGCCGCCCAACGCCGCCGGCAGACCCGCCACGATACCCGCGAAAATAATGATCGAGATACCGTTGCCGAGCCCTCGTTCGGTGATCTGCTCGCCCAACCACATCAGGAACATGGTTCCGGTTACCAAGGAGATAACCGTGGTGACCCGAAACAGCATACCGGGATCAATAACCAGGCCCGCCTGTGACTCGAGCGCTACAGAAATGCCGATGGCCTGGAAGAATGCCAGGCCTAAGGTGCCGTACCGGGTGTACTGCGAAATCTTGCGTCGTCCTGCCTCGCCCTCTTTCTTGAGCGCTTCGAGCGAGGGGACAATAGCCGTCATCAACTGCATGATGATGGATGCCGAAATATACGGCATGATCCCCAGCGCGAAGATCGAAAAGCGAGCTAAGGCGCCGCCCGAGAACATGTTGAACAAACCGAGTATCCCGCCCTGATTCTGCTGGAACAACAAAGCCAGCTGATCAGGATTGATACCCGGCACCGGAATATGCGTACCCAGCCGGTAGACCACCAGAGCGAGCGCCAGGAATACCAGGCGCCGCTGAAGGTCGCTATAACGCCCACCGGCCTTGCCCAACGTATTCGCAGTAGCCAAGGTAAACCTGCCTTACTCGGCTGCCGCCGTGTTCAAGGTTCCGCCCGCGGCCTCGATAGCCGCTTTGGCCCCAGCAGTGGCGGTGATACCGTTGAGTACCACGCGGCGCGAGAGTTCACCGGACTTGATGACTTTTACGTACCGTACGCGCTGACCGACAAGGCCGGCCTGCTTGAGTACCTGGACGTCGACCTCGTCAACCGGCAGCTTCTGCAGCTCGGATAACCGCACCTCGGCATACAAATGCTTGTTGGGTGCAGTAAAACCGCGCTTTGGAAGGCGACGTTGCAACGGCATTTGCCCGCCTTCGAAGCCTACCTTGTGAAAACCGCCCGAACGCGACTTCTGACCCTTGTGCCCGCGCCCGCCCGTTTTACCGAAACCCGAGCCGATGCCGCGCCCAATGCGACGACGGTCGCGCTTCGAGCCCTCAGCCGGCGAGAGCGTGTTCAATTGAACGTGTTCCATTGCTATTCCTTCAGGCTTCCGAAACGGCAACCAGATAGGCCACCTTACGGATCATGCCACGTACTTCCGGCGTGTCTTTCAGCACACGGGTGCTGTTCAGACGGCGCAATCCCAGGCCCCGCACCGTTTCGCGGTGATCTTTTGGGGTGCCAATGGGCGAGCGCACCAGCGTGACTTTAACTTGCTTTTCCGTCGACATGGCTTACCCCAAAATCTCTTCAACGGTTTTGCCGCGCTTGGCAGCAATTTCCGCACGAGGTTGTACGGGTTGGTCGAGCCCAGGCTCTTGGCAACCACGTTACGCACACCCATAACATCAAAGATGGCGCGCATCGGGCCACCGGCGATCACTCCAGTACCTTCGGGTGCAGGAGAAATCAACACCTTGGAGGCGCCGTGCTTTCCGATAACGGCATGGTGCAGCGTACCGTCTTTAAGGGCAACCTTGAAAAGGTTGCGGCGGGCTTGTTCCATAGCCTTTTGTACGGCAACCGGAACTTCGCGTGCCTTGCCTTTACCCATGCCAATACGGCCATCACCGTCGCCAACCACGCTCAGGGCGGCGAAGCTCATGGTGCGACCGCCTTTCACGACTTTACTGACGC
>CAZMVM010000266.1:0-275 GCA_964569785.1 uncultured Pigmentiphaga sp.
AACGTATATCGCTCAGGAACCTTCAATCGGGCAGGCAGCATATTTGCTTTCACTTATCCTCTCCCATTTAAGGGCGGTTTCGCCTGTTCTTGCTGGCTCGGCGGTCCACCCGACCAACGCCGAAGAGATCGCACTTCGCAGATATTTTCAGTATTTCGCGACGGCAGCATTGGCGGCTGAAGTAAATGGTCCAGCCTGGTCATTCGGATATCCACGCCCCGACGCGTCGGGCTTTCACACGAAGCTTGCAGAGATCTGGGCTGTTCTGCGGGACG
>CAZMVM010000266.1:285-3846 GCA_964569785.1 uncultured Pigmentiphaga sp.
AAGTTGACGTCTTTGCCGCAAGGGTGCACCGGGACGGGCTCCCCGGGTTTTTATTGGCGGCGGCTCAGGTCGCAACGGGAAAGGACTGGCGCGATAAATCTCTCCGAAATCATCTTGAGAATGTGTTTCCGGCGAGGTGGTTTATGAGGCAGCCAGTGACGAGAATGATTTGCTATCACATCATTCCTTTCGCGCGACCAGATAGCGAGTTCCCCGATCATTGTCTCGAATTCGGAAACATTTTGCATCGGCTTCGCGTTCCGTACCGCGTTGACGAAGCGCGAGCTCTCTACGATCAAGGTGTATTGATTGAAGCGTTCGACCAACTTGCAGGGGCGGTTGAATGGATCAAAGCTTATGCTGCAAGGGGAGCAGCCTCAGCATGAGACACCGCTTCCATTCAATCTGCCCATATTTCGCAATGTTTCCCGAAGCGTTCGTAGAAAAGCACCTTGCCGCGTCGCGCTTCAATGGAGTCGTGTTCGACCCGTTCTGCGGTCGGGGAACGACCGTTTTTCAGGCATTGCTGAATAGCAGAGAAGCTGCCGGATGTGACCTACATCCGGTTGCTGTTTGCATCAGTGGTGCTAAGTGCAATCCGCCGCATCGTGACGACGTAGTTGCGCGACTGGCAGAATTAGAAGGTTCTTTTTCTGTCCTGCCGGCACCCGTTCTTACGGCAGACATGGCGGATTTTTTTTCCGCCTGCTTCCATGCGGACACCTATGAGCAGGTGCGCTTTCTTCGGGCCCGCCTAAACTGGCGGCATGATCGCACCGATCGCTTCATTGCCGCCCTTTGCCTCGGTGCCCTCCACGGCGAGTCTCACCGGAGCCCGAACTATTTCAGCAATCGGATGCCACGAACGATCAGCACCAAGCCCGGGTATTCGGTGCGCTGGTGGCGAAAGCATGGCTACGTGGCGCCGTACCGGGATGTATTTGCCATTTTGCGCAGTATGGTCGATTTCCGCTTTCGTACACCTCCACCCGAGAGACGTGGCGAGATCGTCGAGTCCGACGCGCGGAAGGCAAAGGTCGCATTTCCGCATCTGGCTGGCAGGGTGACAGACATCATCACTTCACCTCCCTATCTCGACACCACCAACTATCGCGAAGACCAGTGGTTGCGGCTCTGGTTTTTGGGCGAAGACCCCAAGAGCGCTCAAGCGCGCGAAGACGGGCGACATTACAACAAGGCTCTTTACTGGGCTTTCTTGAAAGAAGCGTGGGAAGGCATTGCACCGTTATTGGCACCACAGGCAAGAATTGTGGTTCGGATCGGTGGAAGGAAGCTATCCAAGGAAGAGATGTTCGACCGTCTCTTGGCAAGCCTGAAGGATGCGACCGGTCGCGACGTGCAGCCGGCTGATGACGGAGTCACCACCCCCGTCAAACGGACGCAAGCCAACAGCTTCCGTGGAGCCAAGGCATCTCCTACCGTCGAGCACGACTTCTGTTTTGTAATTGCTTAGAACTCCGAATGTCCATCATAGCCATGCTGATCGTCGGGATGGAAGCAGGAGGATGCGCATGGCATTTTTCATGGTGTCCAACATCAGATGTTTCTAACATATTGATAATAGCTGGAATATCGTACGATCTAATCGAGTGGGAGTGAGGCCGCGATTGGTGCGGCTGACACGGTCAGGCGCCGAAGACACCTGCCCCGCTGTCGAGTGCAAAGTAAATCTGAGCCACAACGCGCCTGGGCTGAACCATTCTTTTACCCCGCTGAAGGACCTCCGCGTGCTCCAGGCCGAGACGCGTAAGATCATGCGGCGAGCGGTTTGGGGGAGGCAGGAGGGATACGGCAAGCCAATCTCGGAACGCTGCAGAGAGGGGGAGTGGAGGTGTTTTGTCATGGCGGTCCTGACGGTCAGAAACGTGCCTGAAGACGTGCACCGGGCCTTGCGGGTGCGGGCAGCGCAGCACGGCCGCAGCACCGAGGTCCACGCAGTGTCATCCTTTGTGGGGCACACCCGGCTGGTCCCATCGATTTCTGCTCATGCCAGTTCACCCCATCTCAGAATCCCGGGTACTTCCGCCAGATCCGCTGGTTCAGCTCTTCGTTGTCGCTGTACTCGCCGATCGCCCAATCCTTGAAGGCGTAGAGGTCTTCAGCCAATTCGGTGATGACGTCGCGCAGTTCCAGCGGCTCCAGCCACTCGGCAGGGATCGCCTTCACGCCGTGCATCGCGCCCAGCAGGTTGCCGACGATCGCTCCGGTCGAGTCGGAGTCACCATCGTGGTTCACGGCCAGGATCACGCCCTGTTTGAAATTGCGGGCGACCAGCGCGCAATAGATGGAGATCGCCAGGGCCTCCTCGGCGATCCAGCCCTGGCCCAGCCGGGCAATGGCTTCTTCATGTGGCAAACCCGAATCGGCTAACTCCTCAGCCATCTCGATCGCACGCAGCGTCTCTTCGTGGCGGGGCTCGGCTCGCAGCATGAGTTTGGCGGCGGCCAACGCCTCGCGCAGCGACGCGCCATCGGTCAGGGCCAGGATCAGAACCGCCAGCACACCACCGGTCAGGGCTCCGGTCGGGTGCCCATGGGTCAGCGCAGCCAACTCGGTACCCAGCCGGAAGGCGTCTTGGGGAGATTCGTACTGACGCAGGCGCCAGGCGAACAGACCGACCGGCGCAACCCGCATGACGCCGCCGCAGCCCTTGCTGTCGTTGCGGGCCGGCTCCCCGAGCGAGTTCATTGCCCGCAGGGCCGCCAGGCAGGTGTTGCCCGGTGCGCGACGGCTGTGCAGCTGACGCTGCTGAAACAGCCAGCCAGGCTCATCGGTGCCGAAGTCGATGTCGCATGTCGGGCGTTCGCCTTGGGTTTGCAGCCAGCGCAAATAGGCGTGCGCCGTTACCCCGGAATAGGTCGTGATGCCTTTGAAGCAGCCGCGCACCCAGCCTCGGATCAACCCCTCGGCGGTGAACAAGGTCATCTGCGTGTCGTCGGTGATCGTCCCCAGACCACCATAAGCCGGTGCGTACTGGGTGATTCCCTTAGGGCCGAAGCGACGCAGAATCTCGGCCCGCTTCATGAACTCAACCGGTGCGCCCAGCGCATCGCCGACTGCACCACCTAGCAGGCAGCCCAGAAACCGCCCCTGGACCGTGCGTTTTTGCTGGCGCTTGCTGCGCCAGGCCGGAGGCGCCGGCGTCTCGGATCGTTCCACCGCGCCCGCATCGGCAACAGGCTCCTCGTCCTCATTGCCGGACAATGTGTAGTAGACGCCCAACTCTGCGACTACGCGGGCGGCGGGCCGGGCGACGAGGTCCAACTGCGTACGCCACTCAGGCACATCGGAGCCGTCCCAACTGATGCCCAGGCCTTTCTCCCAGTAGGACAGGTAGGCCTCGCCCCGGTCTGCGGCGTAGTAGTTGCCGTTGCCGGCGGAGCAGTCGAGCGCGTACTCCCAGTTGTTCTCGCGCATGCAGACGCCGTGCTGGGGGTGAGGCACTTGCCCCAGCCCGATCAGGTATTCCGCGCTCTTGGCGTCCAACGGGCGAAACACGGCCACCCGCAAGCGTCCGTCGTCCCGGGCGGTGATGGCAGC
>CAZMVM010000267.1:0-3820 GCA_964569785.1 uncultured Pigmentiphaga sp.
TTCTGGCAATGGCCGCTCATCTTGACGGGAAATCCGTTAGTACCCTGGACGTCACCGGACTGGCCCAAAAGTACGGCGCTGTCATGTCTCATATCCGCCTCGCGACGAGTCCTTCACAGCTGCAAGCAGCGCGTTTGGACGCGCACGAAGCCGATGTGCTCATTGGCTGTGATTTGGTTGTCAGTGCCGGAGACGAAGCGCTGCTACGCCTTGCTCGTCATCGTTCGCGCGCCGTGGTCAATACCCAGCCGACGCCAACCAGCGACTTTCTCCGTGATCCCGATTGGAAAGTTGACCCCACTCACCTGCTGGCGCGGTTGAAAGGGGCGGTTGCCAATGACGCGAATCTAAGTGCCATTCCCGCAACGCGGCAGGCGGAAGAGGTACTGGGCGACGCGATTGCCGCAAATATGCTGCTACTGGGTTTCGCTTGGCAGCGGGGGTGGGTGCCCGTATCTCGTGCCGCTATCGAGCGGGCGATCGAGCTGAATGGCGTTAGCGTTCGGCTTAATCATGATGCTTTCGAATTGGGGCGGCAGTTGGCACATCGAGAAACTCAGAACAAGCCGCGCGCGGCAACGGCTCAGGTGGTTCAATTTACCCCACCCAGGCTTCATCGGTTGGCCGATATCGTTGAAGATCGTAGTAAACGCTTAATCGCATATCAAAATAAAGCGTATGCCCGCCGATATGTGCACATGATCGAACACGTTGCACAGGCGGAGGCAGCTCTAGGAGGTGAGCGATTAGCGAAGGTGGTTGCTCGCAACTATTACAAATTATTGGCACATAAAGACGAATTTGAGGTCGCTCGTTTGTACACGCAGCCAGAGTTCAAGGCACAACTACGCAGCACATTTGAAGGCAAGTACACGCTGCGCTTTCATTTGGGTGGAGGGCCATTTGCCAAACGGGATCCACGAACCGGTGTTCCCATCAAGCGCGAATTAGGCGCCTGGGTGATGCCCTTGTTTCACTTGCTGGCAGGTCTGCGGATGGTCAGAGGGAGCATCGTCGACCCCTTTCGTAACAACGAAGAGCGTCGCCTCGCTCGCGAACTGGTGCAGACCTACGAGAGAGATCTTGAGCGCATCGTCTCCGGCCTCACTCACGAGCGCCTGGAGCTCGCGCTCGATATCGCCAACTGGCCCGAATACGTGCGGGGCTATGGGCACGTGCGCCAGTCCAGCGCGGAGAGCGTTGCATCGCAACGCAAGGTCTGGTGGGAGCGCTGGGATGCGCTCGACAAGGGAGCTCAGCGCGTAGCGTAGCCAGGCGTGGGCTAAGTGGGTTGCGACGGTGTAGCAGCGCCGCGTGATGCAACCTGGACTCGGGCAGCGTTGATGGCGTCGCGGGTGTTGCGTGCCGCGTCCGCTGCTGCGCGGCGCCAGTCGGCCCCAGGTGCGTACAGAATCGCTCGCGACGAGTTGATCAAAACGCCCGATCCGCTGTCGTTGATACCTGCGGCTACCGTGGCCTTGATGTCACCACCTTGCGCTCCTATTCCAGGAATCAGTAAAGGCATGTCTGCGCCTACCGTGCGTCTTACGGCTGCAATCTCATCCGGGTAGGTGGCGCCCACGACCAGGCCTAATTGGCCTGGGCAAGCGGCCTTGGCTTGCCAACTGCCAGCGGCTAAAGCTGCGACATGAAGGTAGAGCGGGGTGCCGCCAATCTTCTGAAACTGAAGCTCTGAACCACCCGGGTTAGAGGTACGACATAGAATAAAAAGGCCGCGATCTTCCCACTTCAGATAGGGCTCAATCGAATCGAAACCCATGTACGGGTTGACCGTTACCGCGTGGGCCTGGTAACGGTCAAACGCTTCGACGGCGTAGTGGCGTGCGGTGCTGCCAATATCGCCGCGCTTGGCGTCCAGCACGAGAACCTTGTCCGGATAGTGATTGCGCAAATAGGTGCAAAGGCGCTCTAGCTGTGCTTCGGCGCGCAATGCCGCGAAATGAGCAATTTGGGGCTTGAAGGCGCATGCGTACGGAGCCGTCAGGTCGATAATCTCGCGGCAGAACGTGTACACCGCATCCGGCTGATCGCGCAGTTCGGGGGGAAAGCGCGAAATATCAGGATCCAGCCCCACGGTAAGCAATGAATTGCTTTGCTGCCATGCCTGACGCAGAGTTTGAAGAAACGACATCGAAAATTCCCGGGGTCTCGAAACGAAACGGCGCTAAGCAGCGAACATTCAGCAGCCGCTGCTTGCCGCACCATAGAATTGACCGCTTAATCAGTCACTCATGACACGCGTCTTGACGTGTTTCGGTTGACATTATCGCATTCCTCTTGAGCGCTGCTTCATGAACCCGGAAACCTCTGGATGCGAGCGCTTCGGGGGACGAGAGAGTCGAAGCGCACGTCCCACATCCGCCGCGCATCAACCTGTCGATCAATGTGGAGTATCGAAGGAAAGTGCGCCGCCCGCCTACACGTATCGGCGTCTCCTGTAGGCCCCAAGACCTCTGCGCAATACCACGGAGCGTGATGCAAGATCGCGGAGCGTTACGTGAAAGCGGTGACGCGACGTCCTACAGCGCTGAAGAGAGTGGTGTTGGGCAGCGAGCTGCTCGATGTGCAAGCGGTCGCGACCAAGTACGCTTCCATGTATACCCGGCTGCAAATCCGTTGCGCTTCCAAGCATGTTGCGGAAACAACCCTGGTAGAGAGTTAACTGTGCATCCAAGACGTAATTATGCTGTGGTTGAGCTATCCCAGCAGTTATTAGTGCGTACCCTATTAGACATTAGGGGCCACAATGGACCGTGCATGCGTTTCAAGCAGTAGGCCGAACGCATTAAAACAAGATCGAAAAACGGCCCAAGCTGTTCAGTCGATGTTTCTTTCAAGTCTTACACAAATTTCAATTAGAAAGACCTTCTGACCTAGGTCATAAGGTTGGTTCGGTTCGCGCGAACCTCCATTTCCCGGCGTTCAACTGGGTTAGTCCAGAGGGTTCTACGCGAAGTTCGCGCCGGAAGCAGCGTTCAAAAATCCTAGTCTGTTTGCGCCATTGTGAGCATATGTTGCGACAGCCTACGATCCTTACAACGAATGCATCTCAAGACTAGTTGCGTAACGCTTTGTTCGGTCAATTTCTAAAAACGAATAGGCAGCGCAAAGCTTGGCGATCGCTCTTTTCGGTTTCGCCCTATCCGTCGCAAGTTACTCGACGAATTACCGGCTGGGAGATAAACGATGAGGAAGTCGGCACTACATCGACTTTTGCAACAAGGATACCGAGCGAAGTGGCGGCATATACGTGTGCGTCTATGCCAAAGTTCCATTGGAATAGGTCTGGTCACTCTGACCGCTCTTGCTCATGCGCAAATGACGCCGACGACGGCCCAGCAGCAAACCCAGCCGGTCATACCGTCGACCGAGTCACGACGGCAAATTGCCCCGGATCCTTTGGTCGGTGTCGTTATTAACCGCACGATTACGGTCCTTGGAAAGGAGTTTTATCGCTACTTTTCGGCGACCTGGCGCGACCTGGACTTGTCGGAGCGCTATACCGTGACGGTCTATGAGCGGCCGACAGCGATACGTGGAAGCGAAATGTGGGTTCAATTTGGAAACCATCGCGTCTACCATAGTTTCCTATCGCCTTCGCGCAGTGCGGCACGAGAGATCGCCAAAGCTGCGGTGGAGACGGTTTACAACAACATCGTCGAGTTGGAAGTGCAGCAGTTGCTGTTCCGTGACGATGATCTGGCACCGGAGGAGATCTAAATGAACAGGGTCCACAAACATCTGCGTCGCGTGCATCGTTTGCTGGGATTGCTGGCGTTGTCCATACCCGCAGCCCATG
>CAZMVM010000268.1:0-3794 GCA_964569785.1 uncultured Pigmentiphaga sp.
AGCGGCAAGTCAGGCCGTGGCGATGACTCAACTACACTCATAAGAACTCCAGTTTCAATACCCAGGGTTTGCGCGCCGGGGCCACCTTTTTATCCGACCACTTGCTACTCGAACTTGATGCCGGCTTCCTTGATCAAGTTGCCTTTGGTCTGCATGTCACGTCGCTGCAACTCGGCGAGAGCAGCCGGGCCCGTATCGGTCGGCACCACCAAGCCGCCCGCTGCGAGCTTTTCTCGGATTTCGGGGTCAGCAAGCGCTTGCCTGAGCGCTCCCCCAAGCCTCTCAGCAACGGGCTCCGGCAGCCCCGCGGGTGCAAAGAAGCCCAGCCATGACGGCATAACGAAACCTTCATACGTTTCGGCAATTGTTGGAACATCAGGCAACCCCGCGTAGCGCTCGGCGTCCGTTACAGCAAGCGCCCGCAACTTGCCCGACTCGACATGTGGGATGACAGTAATTGCGCTGGAGAACAAGGCTGGGATCTGACCACCTAGCGCATCAGTGAGCGCAGGTCCGCCGCCACGGTAAGGCACGTGAACTAGAGGCACACCGGCACGTCGCTGCAAGAGTTCTCCCGATAAATGATGCGGCGAACCAACACCGGACGAGCCGTACGTGTTTGGTATCTTGCCCTCTCGAACCGCCTCGATGTACTCGTCCAGGGTAGTGGCCGGTACCTCTGGATTGACCGCCAACACCACGGGATTCAGCGCGACCAACGCGAGGGGCGTGAAATCGTCGATGGGGTGAAAGGGAGGGTTGTCGACCAGGCTGTAGTTTGTGGCATGCGTGGCATCAGTACCCAGCATAAACGTGTAACCATCGGCGGGTTGCCGAGCAACGTGTTCGGTTCCGATGTTGCCGCTGGCCCCGCTGCGGTTATCGACGATAACGGGCTGACCGAGGAGTTCCGAAACTTTCTGCCCAACGAGACGGGCAGTAGCGTCAGTGGAGGCGCCCGGGGGGTAAGGTACGACCAGGCGAATGGTCTTATCAGGATATTGGGAAGCGGCTAGCACGCTGGTCGACAGAGCAAGCATGACCGGAAGCAGCAGCCGTTTGGCAAAGCGTTGAGTCACGTGTGTCTCCTTGTATTCGTTCAATGAGTTCTCGGCTTGGCTGTGGTCAGAGTTCCACATGTCCAAACATCCGGACGACCAGATGTTAGAATTTCGTCAAGTTTCCTGTCAAGCGTTCTCGCCCTGATGCTTACTTGAACTTAGGTGCACCGCCCGACGCTGCCTCGACCGTTAAACGTTCCGCACTAAGGGGTTGACCTCTTCTCTGCTAGACTTCCCGCCCATGAGTCGCACCGCTTTATCGCCTCTCACCCATCCCCACGCTCCGCGCTACGTGCAGTTGGCTGAGATCCTCGCCCGCGAAATCCGCGAGGGCCTTCACCCCGTTGGCTCACTGCTGCCCCCAGAACCGCAATTGTGTCAACGATTTGGCGTGTCCCGTCACACCGTGCGCGAAGCGGTCCGCCTACTGTGCGATCAGGGGCTGGTCCTGCGTCAGCAAGGAGTGGGCACCCGTGTCCTGGCACAAGATGCTGAAAGACGTTATGTGGCGTCACTCGCTTCATTGCGAGACCTGATGGCTTATGCGCAGCAAACGCGCCTTAAATGTTTGAGCTGGCGCTGGACGAAAGCCGATGCCAATCTTGCTCGACAGCTGCGGTGCGACGAACGCGAGGAATGGTTGGAACTAGAAGCTTACCGATACCCGGTTGCCGGCGGTGCCCCCATCGTTTACATGCGAATCTTCACCCGTCCTGAATGCGACGGCATTCAACATGCACTAGAAACCGGCGACGCCTGGGTGTACGGCCTGATTGAAAAATTTGGCGGCGAACGAATTCACAGCGCCGAACAAGTCGTGGGAGCGATCGAAATGCCCGCACAAGGTGCCAACGTGCTGGGAGTGGACGCGGGTACTCCGGGTCTGTTTGTGCGCCGCTACTATCTGGGTGCGAACGACCACTTGCTGTCCGTGTCGCTGAATTACTATCCCGTGGATCGATTCGAGCTTACTACCCGCTGGCGACTGGAAGACTAATCGGCCGCGGCTAACACGATCGGATTACGCACACCTTCCGGGTAAGGCGCTACCATGACCACATCCTGCACCCCAGCGACCGGGGCCGGGATCACATTCATGAGCAAGGATGACGGCTGTTCTGCCTTCAGGTCCGCCCGATCGGCCATGTGATTCGCGTGTGACTGCTCTGCCGCAACAACCGGCATGTCAGCAGATACTTGACCCCTCATTATGAACAGCCTTGCGTGTTGTGCAGACGCAACAGTTTTTCTTTGCGCGCTGCAGGCCTCTCGCGGCCGTGGTCTCGCTTAATCGCATCTTGAATGACACGTCAAAAGGGATATACGTAACGCCCTTTCCTGAATCAACCGGGTCGCCGCACAAATACCATTAACCCAACATTGTCGCGGAAACGGCGTCAATCTGCCTAATTGCTATTTATCAAACTGTTTCATGCGCTATACGCAAATGCTTTTAAAGTGAAACATGTAAAATACGCGCCAGCATGAAGGAAGAATCAAGTTCTAAGGCGATCGGCGCTGGTAGGTTCGTTTTCCATACACGCAAAACGAACTTGTCGCGTGAACATTAACATTTTATTATTGATGTTACAAAAGATCACTTTCCTGATGGTAGGTCGATAGGCATGCATATAGGGGCGGCAATTAGGCAGGTACGTGAAACGTTCAGGCTGAAAATTGAAATGGTGGCGGCCGACGCGGGCTTTGATGCAGGTAACCTCTCCCGCATCGAAACCGGCCGTCAAAATCCCTCGGTTCCGCGGTTGGAAGCCATCGCGCGCGCTATGGATGTCACCGTTGCCGACCTGTATTCACTCGTAGAACGGCCCCGTTGGTGGGTACCAAAAGGCCAAGTATTACAAGAACACCCGGTGGGCTATGCCGGAGACTGGGCTCGTCTGCAGCGCCACTTCCAGCATTTGGACGAACGGCACCGCCGGCTGGCGTTGGAAATGATCGAAGCTCTTGAACGCAGCCAGTGGGAAGAGGAAGTTGCACGCCAGACGCTTCAGCCCATGAAAAGCAGCTCGGTGGAGTAACCCACCCACAGGAGCGGCTTGCCGTATCGTTAGCCTTGGCTTACGGTATCAGCACCTTTTTAGTGGACACCGCAATCTGACATCAGGACAGGCAAATGGACAATCAATCAACATTTGCCTGCATGCACCGACGAGCCGCATTGGATAGTGCAAGGCGCCGCCTAAGGTTATTGCCCCTTACGCTGCTTATGGTAGAGCTTCGAAGGTCGTACATACAAAATAGCAAAAACAAAAAAAGCCAGCGCAAACGTAAGCTCGACACCACCCATCACGGCTGACGCAAGCGACACATCCGAAAACAAGCGAACTGACCCTTCCAATACATACAGCAGCGACAGCATCGACGCCCACTGATAGGTGTAAATGCGTCCACGGAGTATCCCCCGTAAGGGTAAGAGTAAGGGCAGCGCCTTTAAGATGAGCCACGAGCCTTCTGGCTTCAGCGGCGCGATGACCCCTTCCCAAAGCAGACAAACCACAATTAACCCAATGAGTGAGATCGACGCGGCGAGTCGGTAGCGGTCATTCAATTGCACCCGGCCCGCGTTGCTATTCCCATCTTCAGGCACCGAGCTGCTGTCGACAGCAGTTGGCGAAGACGCGCCCTTGCTTGTGTGGTTGTCCGAGCCAGGTAGGGCTGCGGGCGTTTCAGGGGTTGTCGACGGAGCACCAGAATGGCGGTGAGGGTGTTGCG
>CAZMVM010000269.1:0-3789 GCA_964569785.1 uncultured Pigmentiphaga sp.
CCTGTTGCTAAACCTGTGGTTGGGGAAGCCTGGCCAAAAAAAACGGCCGGAAGGGTAAGCCCTACCAACCGCTTTTTTTGCCGCTTAGCTTACACGTTATTGTACAACAACGCGCTCAACGACGATTAGGCCTAGCGCAGATTACGGTACGGCGGGGGCAGCGGGTGCCGAGGTCTCGTTGCTCTTGAAAGGAGCGAGTGACGAAACGGGTGATGCAGCCCGGGAGTCCGCCGAGGGTACCTCCAATGCGGGGGCGTTGAAGTAGCGGAAGTAGTCGGACTTTGGATCGATGATCAATACGTCGCTCTTGTTCGCGAACGAGTTCCGATACGCTTCGAGGCGTTTGTAGAAGTTAAAGAATTCGGGATGCGCTGAATAAGCTTCGGCGTAGATACGGCTCGCCTCAGCATCGGCCTCCCCCATCGCGGCTTGCGCAGAAGCATAGGCGGCCGCCACAATCTCATCACGCTGTCGCTCGGCATTGGCACGGATGCGTTCGCTTTCGGCGGCCCCGATCGAGCGCTGCTCATTGGCCACCCGTGTGCGCTCCGCTTCCATCCGGCGATAAACAGACTCCGAGATCTCGGGGACAAAATCGATTCGCTTCAAACGTACGTCTACCACCTCGACGCCCACACTCTCCGCGTGCCGGGCCACGTTGTCCCGGATTTCACGCATGATGACATCGCGATCGCGTGAGACCACATCGTTCACGGTCCGACGGTTAACAGACGCGTTCAGTGCGTCACGAATGACTGCGGACAAACGCGTTTCGGCGGCGTTCTCATTGCCACCAAAGGTGACATAATACAGACGAGGATCGGTGATGCGCCACTTGACGTAAGCGTCGATAAGCAAGTTCTTCTTTTCAGAAGTTTGAATTCGTTCCGCCTCGCTATCGTCGATCGTCAGCAAGCGTTTCTCGAGATACACGACGTTCTGGAACGGAGCCGGAAGCTTGAAATACAGGCCCGGCTGATCGATCACTTTGCGCACTTCACCCAGAGCGAATACCAGCGCATACTCGCGTTCCCTGACGATAAACACCATCGAGGAGGCGATCAACAACACGATAACAATGACGATGCCGAGAGGACCAAGCAAGCGTTTCATGATGCGCCTCTCCTATCGGCTGTTCCGGTCGAGCGTGCGTCCCGCGCCCAGCGCACGCGTCGTGGTGGTTGTGCTGGTAGCGGTAGCAGGCGCGGGCTGCGTCGGTGGTACCGTGGTGGCGGGCGAAGCCGCGGTGCGCGCTTGCTGCCCAGCAACGTCTTGCATGATTTTGTCGAGCGGCAAATAAATCAGATTATTGCCGTCTTCGGTGTCAACCAACACCTTCGTAGCCTGTGAATAGATCTGCTGCATAGTGTCCAGATACAGACGATCACGCGTAACTTCCGGCGCTTCCAGGAAGGCCTCGAGAACTTGAGAGAAGCGAGCGGAGTGACCGCGGGCATCGTTGATAACGCGCGCACGATAAGCCTCTGCGTCTTCGATGAGACGCGATGCCGCCCCCGCGGCTTGCGGAATTACCTGGTTGGCGTACGCCTCGCCTTCATTAATCTGTCGCTCACGGTCTTGCCCAGCCTTCACGGCATCGTCGAAGGCGGCCTGCACCGGCTCGGGCGGTTGGGCGTTAAGTATCGCCACGGTACTAATAAGGATTCCCGTACCGTAAAGATCCATGATTTCTTGCATGAGCTGCTGGGTCCGCGAAGCAATCTCAACCCGACCCTCGTACAGGACGAAGTCCATCGTTGTTTTGCCTATGACCTCGCGCATCGCAGTCTCTGCGGCCTGGCGTACCGCCTGATCCGGGGTGACATCGTTGAACAGATAGTCGCGTGCACCGTCCGGACGGATGCGATACTGCACAACGAATTGCAGGTCGACGATATTCTCGTCGTCGGTGAGCATTAAGGCTTCTTCAGGAACTTTGCTGCGCGCATTGCCACGAAAGCCGATCTCAAAGGTGCGCAACTGCGCAATATCGACTTTTTGCACCGTTTCGATGGGCGCGGGTATGTGCCACTGAAAGCCAGCGGGAACCGTTCTGACATAGGCGCCAAAGCGCGTTACCACACCAACCTGCCCTTCCTGGACGATGAAAAACCCACTGGCCAGCCACAGCAGGATGGCGCCAATAATGATTGCGAGCAGGCCGAAGCGAGCGCCGCGTGGGGAAACACCAAATCCCCCGCCCCCCGGCCCATGTCCACCCCCATTGTCGTCGAAGGGCGACCGGCGACGCGGCTGGCGACGGAATAGCCCGCTTAATCGCTTATTGAAATCACGCCAGAGCTCATCAAGATCAGGAGGTCCTTGACCGTCGCGTTGAGGCTTACGGGGTGGCTCGTTACCACCGCTATTGTTACCACGGCCCCAACCCGGATCATTCAGGTTGAACAGTTTGGAAGGCAAATGCATCGGTTTCTAGATTTTTCTGGCAGACTTCGACCATGGCCTGAAGAAGAAGGTCGAGGCCCTGCCGCTCTTTTGCGCTCACGAACACACGCAAGATCGTACCATGTGCATCACGTTGCAACCGTGGTTGCTGATCAGTTAGGTCGATCTTATTAAAAACAAGTATGCGCGGGATCGCGCTGGCACCGATTTCGTCAAGGACCTTATCCACCTGGTCGATCTGCTCATCACGCTGCGGACTGGCCGCGTCGACCACATGTAGCAACAGGTCTGCATGTACGGTTTCTTCGAGCGTGGCGCGGAACGCCGCGACCAGCGTGGGAGGCAAATCTCGTATGAAGCCCACGGTATCCGACACGGTCAGCGCGCCGAACTCCTCGATCCAGATGCGTCGCGTCGTCGTGTCAAGGGTGGCAAACAATTGATCCGCAGCATAAGTATCAGCGCGCGTTAAGGCGTTGAATAACGTCGATTTGCCGGCGTTGGTATAGCCCACGAGCGACACGGAAGGGACTCCGCCCCGCACTCGTGCTCGGCGTTGGGTTTTACGTTGTCGCTCTAGCCGGGCAAGCCGTTCGCGCAACACACGCACGCGTCCCGCGATCATCCGACGGTCGAGCTCTAATTGGGCCTCTCCCGGCCCCCGCATACCAATTCCGCCACGCTGTCGCTCAAGGTGAGTCCATAGACCGGTTAGACGCGTTGCCAGATGCTGCAACTGCGCCAGTTCGACCTGCAGCTTACCTTCGTGACTACGAGCACGCAGAGCAAAGATATCCAGAATCAGCGTGACCCGATCCACCACACGTAGCTTTATGACACGTTCGAGGTTGCGTTGCTGTGCTGGTGATAACGGGTGATCGACAAGGACAATGTCAGCTTCGAGCGCCAATGCGCGTGCCGCGATCTCTTCGACCTTGCCCGAGCCCACGAAAAAAGCGGCGTCCGGCTTGGCACGCCGCGTGATGATCGTGTCAACAATTTCGGCACCCGCACTGCTTGCCAACAAACAGAATTCTTCGAGTCGGGCACCGAAATCGGGCTCGCCGAAGTCAATTGCGACGACGAGCGCCCGCATAGAGGGAGACGAGTTTGGCTTACTCAGCGTTTGCATCCGCCTGGAAATTCACCGGACGCGCTGGCACTACCGTGGATATGGCGTGCTTGTAAACCATCTGCGTCACGGTGTTACGCAGCAACACGACATATTGGTCGAATGACTCGATCTGACCTTGCAGCTTGATGCCGTTCACGAGGTAGACAGAGACCGGGATGTGCTCTTTGCGCAGCGTGTTAAGGAAGGGGTCTTGTAAAAGTTGCCCTTTGTTGCTCATCGGAGTAACTCCTGATTGTTGTGTTTTGATG
>CAZMVM010000270.1:0-3784 GCA_964569785.1 uncultured Pigmentiphaga sp.
TCCCAAGGTAGCATCGAGTGCATCTTTGTCGAGGCGTTCGCTTCCCAGGGCCTGGAGCGCTGCTCCCCAATCCAGCGTCTCTGCAATACCCGGCGCCTTGGCCAGCTCGAGGGCCCGCAATCGTTGAACGACCGACACCAGATCCTGCGCGAGACTTTCTTGCAGACCCGGCAGCTTGCGCTCGAGGATGGCCATTTCGTGGTCACGAGTCGGGTGCTCCATCCAGTGAAACAGGCAGCGACGCTTGAGAGCCTCGTGTACTTCGCGTGTGCGATTGGATGTCAGGAATACCAGCGGCGGTACCTTGGGCCGTATGGTGCCGTATTCGGGAATAGTGATGCTGAAGTCGGAAAGGGCTTCGAGCAGATAGGCTTCGAATTCGTCGTCTGCGCGATCAATTTCATCTATCAGCAAAACCACCGGACTTTCACGAAACGCCCTGAGGATGGGTCGGGCGACAAGAAATTGCTCGTCGTACAACGCATTGTGGCGTGAAGACTGCGTGTCGTTATCTTGCCCCGCACGCACAAACAGAAGTTGTCGACGGAAGTCCCAGTCGTAGATTGCTTGCGTGACGTCAATACCCTCATAGCACTGAAGACGTATCAGCGGCAGATCAAAAGCACGCGCGACCGCAAACGCTAACGCTGTTTTGCCAACCCCGGGTTCGCCTTCCAGATATAAGGGCCGGTTCAGGCTTGCCCCTAGAAAACACGCAATGGCGGCGCCATCCGCACTGATGTAATCGACTTCCTCGAGCTTTGCGGCAAGGTGTTGTGGCGACTGGAAAAGCTGCTTGTAAAACATGCGGTCTCACTATGAGTAGTCAGGCGACGAAACGCCAGATTCCATATCCGATGCAGGCCGCAACCATGACAATAATGGCCGCACGAGCCAGCACCGGCTTCCAGGTCAGGCCCACCAGGTCGAGCGCTTCATTGTCTGCCCGGACCGGAGCCGGATCAGGCCTGACGGCAGCGGGTTCAGTTGCAGACGCCACTTGAGTTTCTGCGGCAATACGGGCACTGAGCCGCTTTGCAAATTCATCCATCAGGCGCTTTCCTACCGACTGGATGACCCCCGAGCCAAGCTGCGCCGCCCTGCCACTTACTGCATAGTCGCTGTCTACCGTGATTTCGGAGCCGCTGCCCTGCGGTACCACGGAAAACTTGATGGTCGCCTTGGCATTGCCGGCACCCTTGAGCTCGTTCGCGGCAGCTTCCAGCAACGCCCGACGCTGGGTATCGTCGCGCTCGAGGAAACGAATATGCCCATTGAAGATCATATCGATGGGGCCGAGCTTGACCTTCATCTTCCCTTTATACCCCTTGTCATCCTGGCCATCGAGAGAGGCCCCTGGCATGCAGGGGGTAATGCTGGGGATATCGTTCAAGACAGCCCACGCCCGGTCAGGGGCAACGTCAAGAGTAAACACATAGTTGATATTCATAAGCCAGATCTTTAAAGCAGTTGGCCGCCACCATCATGGCGGCGGCGAGAAACGTGAGTTCGAGCAGGTTTACCCGCCGTACATTGCCTGGTACAGGCGTTCCGGCGTAATCGGGGCCGTCTCGATAGATACCCCCAGATGGGCGATGGCATCGTTGACCGCAGAAAAAACGGCTGCGGGCGCGGAAATCATTGCAGATTCACCCATACCCTTGATGCCGCCAGGAACCAGGGGAGAAGGTGTCTCAAGGTGTTCAATCTTGATGTCCGGCACATCCTGAGCGGTCGGCATCAGATAATCCATAAAGGTCGTGGTCAAGAGCTGACCATTTTCATCATGGACGATTTCTTCGAGAAGAGCCATGCCAATGGCCTGCGCCATACCGCCACGCATCTGGCCTTCTACGATCATGGGATTGATCATCTTTCCGCAGTCTTCCACAGCATAGAAGTCAACGACCCTTACACGACAGGTTTCGGGGTCGACCTCGACCACAGCGACGTGGCCCCCGTTGGCCAGGACAAGGTCGGAAGGATCGTAGTTGGCTGTTGCCTCAAGCGTCGCGTCAAACCCGGCCGGGTGGGTTTCCTCGGCAAAATAGGCCGCGCCGGCTACCTCTGCAAACGCCATTCCCTTGGCGGGTACGCCTGCCACATGTACCTTCCCGCCATCCAGCACGATGTCTTCCGGGGACGTTTCGAACAAATTGGCCGCCAGCTGCTTCATGCGTTCGCGAACAATGGATGCGGCCCTGCCAATTGAACCCGCCCCAACCACGGCACCCCGGCTGGCATAGGTACCGAACCCATAGGTGTTCTTGGTGCTGCCGGACTGGACCGTCACGTCTTCGACGGGCACGCCAAGAACGTCTGCGGCAACCTGCGCCAGCGTTGTTGCCTGACCCTGACCTGCAGCCACGAACGAGGTTGTCACGGTAACCTTGCCGGTAGGATCAACACGCACCGTTGCCGAATCGTGAGATGTCCCGGGGGTGCCCAGGAACGACATCGTGCGGGTACCGACTCCGGTAACTTCATTGAACACGCTGACGCCCAGACCCAGATACTTGCCTCTGGCCCGTGCTTCTTCTTGGCGTGCGCGGAAAGCGTCGTAACCCACCATTTTTTCGAGGGTATCGATAGTTTCCAGGAAGCTTCCCTCGCGCATGGTCATTCCCATGCGATTTGTGTAGGGAAACTCTTCCGGGCGCACCACGTTACGGCGACGAATCTCGAAAGGCGATATTCCCAGTTGGCGTGCCGCCTTGTCGATCAGTGTTTCGCGGGCAAGCTGGGGTGCACTGAAACCCACTCCGCGGTAGGCACCGATGGCTACCTTGTTCGTGGCGACGTTTACGCTTTCGTCACGGACCTTCGGGACCTTGTACACGCCCAGCACCACTGCGTTGCCCACATGAGACTCAACCAGCGAGGTCCAGGGCAAGTTGTTATATGCGCCGCTATCGGTGACGGCACGCGTTTCCAATGCCTGGAACCGGCCCTCGGCATCAAACGCCAGACGCATGTCGATGTGCTGTTGCTTGGCATGAGTGGCGGCCAGAAAATTATGCTGCCGGTCTTCGATCCAGCGCACCGGCTCGCCCAGTTGGCGCGCCAGCAAGCACACAAGAATTTCTTCGGGATGCAGATGCGCCTTCTGACCAAACCCTCCACCGACATCAGGAGTGATGACCTCAACCTGATGTTCGGCAAACCCCGCGAACATGGCTATCATGGTACGAATGAATGAGGGCATCTGGGTTGCCGTCCAGAGCGTGAGCTTCTCGGTCGTCCAATCGTATTGCGCCAGGGCGCCGCGGGTCTCCATGGGAGCCGCCGACACGCGCGAACAACGGAAGTTTCCCTCTACGGTGCATGCGCTGGACGCGAACACGGAGTCAACGTCGTCGTTGAAGCGGGCACTACGGTAAATGACGTTGCTGGACAGCGTGTCGTTGGCCAGATCGCTTGATTCAAGAGCCTGCTCCACATTTGCTATGGCCGGCAGCTCTTCGTACTCGACCATGATCTCGGCAAGCGCATCTTCGGCTACATGAATGCTCGTCGCAACAACGACGGCTACCGCTTCTCCGACATAGCGAACCACTCCTTGAGCCAGTACCGGCTGGTTGGTCGCCTGGAATGCAGGGTCTGCGTGTCGTGTAGGGATGCCGATAGTCAAAGGAGCGGTATCTTCACCCGTCCAGATGAGTTCAACACCCGGTATGGCGGCAGCCTGGCTGGTGTCAATCGAAACGATACGCGCATGCGCAAACGGACTGCGCAAAATGGCCACGTGCCGCATATTGGGCAGTTGGATGTCGGCAATGTATTT
>CAZMVM010000271.1:0-1711 GCA_964569785.1 uncultured Pigmentiphaga sp.
CCGCCGACATATATTCCTACTGGGCACCCGGAAATCGCGGCGGTGAGTCGGAAGCCATTATTGGCAACTGGCTCAAGCGCAGCGGAAAGCACGACCGGGTCATCATCGCCACCAAGGTGGGGAAACCTATGGGCGAGAACCGTAAAGGCCTCTCTCCTGCCTATATTCGACAAGCGGTCGAGGACTCACTACGACGCCTGCAAGTCGATTGCATCGACTTATATCAATCGCACGAAGACGACCCCTCCGTACCCTTGGCCGATACGCTGGGCGAGTACCAAAAGCTGATAGAAGCAGGCAAAGTACGTGCGATCGGGGCTTCCAACTACTCCGCCGAGCGGTTGCGTGAAGCGCTGGAAACCAGCGAGCAGCACGGCCTCCCGCGCTACGAGTCGATCCAGCCCGAGTACAACTTGTACGCTCGGGAAGAGTACGAAACGCAGCTGGAGCCAGTTGTCAGGCAATATGAATTGGGGGTGATCACCTTTTACCCGCTAGCCAGCGGCTTTTTGACTGGCAAGTATCGCAGCCAGGAAGATGCCGCGAAGAGCCCACGTGGGGCGAGCATCTGTGAAAAGTACCTGAACGAGCGGGGGCTGAGGATACTCGCCGCCCTCGACAACGTGGCTGCACGCTATCAGGCAACGCCGGCCCAGATTGCGCTGGCTTGGCAAATGGCCCGCCCCGGCATCACCGCCCCCTTGGCCAGCGCAACGTCGATTGAGCAGCTACAAGAGCTGATCGGAGCAACGCGTCTTTCCCTCGATGCCAACGCGATCAACGAGCTGAACGAAGCAAGCATCTAAGCGCAGACACTGGCCATCGCGTAGCTGACGGCTGCCCGCTTAGGTGATGATGCGGGCAAGCGTCGTTGCCAGGGTGCGGCCCACGACGGCTGCACAATCGGGGAGCCGACCGTGCGGACCTGCGCGCAAGCAACGTGGGCGCTGGTCGACTCTTATATCCGGAGAGCGCGGTGGCCAACGTCTCAAGCGCGGCGACGCTTGTTCGTTTAGGTTCTCCGCCTCTTAACGCGGGCTGCTTTGCGCGCCTTGGTCTCCCGCGTAGCCTGCCGTGCAGCAGCGCGCCGCAATTTAGCGGGCATTTTTGGGCTCGCGCTATCTGTTCGTTCTTCTTTGCGCTCAACGGAGGCGCGTTCAACTGGGACCACTGAAGTACTTGAGTCGGCGGCCCTAGCCGTGTGGCGAGTAGCGCGGCGTCCACTGGCGTAGCTGACGCCCTTCTCGAGCTGAAACTCGATCCGTCTCGCCTCCAGGTCGACACGTGCAACCTGGACAACCACCTTGTCCATGACCCGGTAGCGCTTGCCCGTACGTTCACCCCGCAATTCGCTCAGGCTTTCGTTGAATTGAAAGTAGTCCGGGCCCAATTCCGAGACATGCACCATACCTTCGACGTACAAATCGGCAAGCGTAACGAAAATGCCGAAAGGGGCGACGCCGGTAATCGTTCCTGCAAAGCTCTCTCCCACCCGCTCACGCATGTACCACGCCTTGAGCCAGGCTTCGACGTCTCGTGTAGCTTCATCCGCGCGCCGCTCGTGGGCCGAGCACAACATACCGAGCCGTTCCCATATGCCGTGCTCCGCTTCCCGAGAGAGACGATCGCCCCTTCGAAGCTCTTCAGGCAATGTAGGAACATAGCGCTCTCCGGCAATGAGATGCTTAATGACCCGATGTGTGAGCAAGTC
>CAZMVM010000271.1:1721-3782 GCA_964569785.1 uncultured Pigmentiphaga sp.
CCGACGTATCGGTGAAGTGAAGTGGGTGTAGGCAGCGTACGCCAAGCCAAAATGGCCGATGTTTTCCGGACTGTACATAGCCTGCTGCATCGACCTCAGGGACATGGTCTCGATCAAAGCGACATCGGGCCGTCCCGCTGCCTGCTCAAGCAGCTTCATATAGTCGGAAGGTTCCGGACTATCACCGCCGCCCAGTGTCAATCCCAACGTTCTCAAATACTGCCGCAGGTTATCCAGTTTTTCCTCTGTGGGGCCTTCGTGCACCCGATACAAGCCCGGATGACGACTTCGCTGCATGAAATCAGCGGCACACGTATTGGCGGCCAACATGCACTCTTCAATGATACGGTGAGCGTCGTTACGCACATAGGGCACAATGCGTTCGATACGGCCGATCTCGTTGCACACAATTCGCGTCTCGACGGTGTCGAAGTCTATCGCCCCACGCTTCTTCCGAGCGTCGCTCAGCACTTGATATAGATGATGCAGGTTGGTCACGTGTGGGATAACGTCGAGCGGTAAGGGCTCCTCGTCAATCGGACTCAATACAGTACCCGTATCGCCCGACAAAGCGCGCCACACCTGCTCATAGGTGGTGCGTGCATAGGATTTGATAACGGCCGGAAAGAATTGATAGGCGGTCACCGTCCCTGCTTTGGCCCCAGTGGCCGGAATAACCATGTCGCACACCAATGCAAGTCGCTCGACATTGGGGTTGAGCGAGCAAAGTCCATTGGACAGCACTTCGGGCAACATGGGTATGACACGACGCGGGAAATAGACGCTGGTGCCTCGTTCAATCGCGTCTTCATCGAGCGGCGAACCACTCAGCACATAATGGCTGACGTCCGCGATCGCTACCAACAACCGCCACCCAGGGCGCTTGCGCGACGCTGTCCCAAGCTCGACGGGTTCGCAATACACAGCGTCGTCAAAATCGCGCGCATCGGCACCGTCGATCGTAATGAATGGGACGTCAGTGAGGTCGATACGTCCGACCCAATCCGCCTTGCGCACGCGAGTAGGAAGCTTGTCTGCTTGCCGCTGCGCTTCCGGAGAAAACTCGTGTGGCACGCCGAACTTCCGAACAGCGATCTCCACTTCCATGCCGGGGTCGTTGATTTCACCCAACACTTCCACGACCCGCCCGATCGGCTGGGTGTGCCGTGTTGGTTGAGCGAGGATCTCAACGGTCACCACCTGGCCCGGCTTTGCCCCACCAGTGTCATCTGGAGTAATTAGCACATCGTGCTTGATGCGCTGGTCTTCGGGTACCACCAGATCGATACCACGTTCACGGAGAAACCGGCCGACGAGGCGATCGGTACGTCGTTCGATGACTTCGACGATCTGGCCATCGGGCTTTCCTCGATGCTCTCCTGCCTGCCGCGCCAAGACACGATCGCCATGGAGAACCTTTAGCATCTCGCGCGGCGATAGGAATAGGTCGGGCCCTCCGTCGTCACGGATAAGAAAACCATAACCGTCACGATGTCCTTGCACCGTGCCAGCAATAAAGTCGAGTTTAGACGCGAGCAGCAGCTCGCCCCGGCGGTTGGATAGCAGCTGGCCGTCACGCTCCATGGCGGACAGTCGCCGTTCGAAACCTTGCTTGGTGCTATCGCGCACAACTCCGAGACGATCTGCCAACTCCTCCGGCGTCAAGGGTTGCCCCGTCTCACGCAAGTGCTGCAAGATGGCTTCGCGACTAGGTACATCGGGATCATATGGAACCAGCCCCCGATCCGCAGACGGACGTAGCGCGGCTTCACGAGTGCGAACGTCGATCGCCTCTTCGGCAGGGGCTTGAATTTCGCGGGCAGACTTATGCGCCGCGCGCCCCTTCGTGGGGCTGGAGGTGGATTTCTTCTTTTGTGATTCAGTTGCCAAAACTTAAATTTCTCTATAAAATTCTTCTTCTAAGCTTACTTCCCGCACTTATTGCGGAAGCCTTAAGCATAGCGCGAAAGGCCAGCTGCGTACGCAAACTTTGGAATTTAATTGCTTGTTCGCAATTTTACCTGGCCTTTTGCAGTCTATTGGGGTACAGCTTCCTTGATA